>JAAYIB010000007.1 GCA_012744295.1 Acholeplasmataceae bacterium | reverse complement strand
GTTCCTTGCTTAGGCTTAGACTGCCTTGCGGCAAGTTAAGTTCGTACTTCGTCATTGCTTATTTTACAGCCTTTCTCTTTGGCTGAACGGCTTTGATAACTATTTGTTCCTTTTCCTTGATAACCTTCCATTCTGCTTCGCCGTTGCCGTTTTTGAACCATTCCATACTCATTTCGAGCAGGTATTTGTTTAATTTTTCTAAGGCTTCTCCGGACAAGAACAATTCCTTCCCCTGGCCTTTATTGTCTTTGGCCACGGGAGCGGACTTACTGCCGTCAGCCGGACCATACTCTGTCTCAAAGCTTTTTTGCTCCTGATACCCCTTAAACATCTCGGCATCGGATAGGTTTTTCTTTATCTTCATAGTTTTATACCTGCCTTACAAATCAAGATTGCGGACTTTGTTGGCATTTTCCTCGATAAACTGACGTCGCGGCTCAACCTTGTCACCCATAAGAATGGAGAAGATATTGTCCGCTTCGGCCGCGTCCTCCAGGCGGACCTGAAGTATTGTCCGTCCTGCCGGATTCATCGTCGTTTCCCAAAGTTGTTCGGGATTCATTTCACCAAGGCCCTTATAGCGCTGAACGTAGGGATTGCTTTCCCTGCCGACTTCGTCGAGTGTTTTTTGCAGCTCCTCGTCGCTGTAGGCGTAATAATGTTTTTGCCCTTTTCTGACAAGATACAGAGGGGGCTGGGCAATATAAACATGGCCGGCCTTGATCATAGGCTGCATATAACGGTAGAAAAAGGTCAGCAAAAGAGTGCGTATATGGGCTCCATCAACGTCGGCGTCTGTCATGATGATGATTTTGCCGTAACGAGCCTTCGAAAGGTCAAATTCTTCACCGATACCGCTGCCGAAGGCAGTGATCATTGATCTTATCTCTTCATTGCCAAGAATCTTGTCAAGGCGTGACTTCTCTACATTCAGGATTTTTCCGCGCAAAGGCAGGATAGCCTGAAAGGATCTGTCGCGTCCCTGCTTGGCACTGCCGCCGGCCGAATCTCCCTCAACAAGGTAAATCTCGGTTTTTTCCGCGTCACGGCTTGAGCAGTCGGCCAGCTTGCCGGGCAGCGAACTACTTTCGAGGGCGCTTTTGCGCCTCGTTAATTCCCTGGCTTTTCTTGCTGCGGCACGGGCACGGGCAGAAATTATCGATTTTTCCACTATTTTTTTCGCTTCTACGGGATTTTCATCAAAAAACTCGGTCAGGCCTTCGCTCAGCATATTGTCGACAATGCCCCTCAGTTCGCTGTTGCCGAGTTTTGTTTTTGTTTGTCCTTCAAACTGCGGATCTCTGATCTTTAAGCTAAGTACGGCGGTCAAACCTTCCCTGACGTCGTCTCCGCTCAGATTGTCGTCGCCTTCCTTCAGAGAGTTGATTTTACGGGCATAGTCGTTGATAGACCTTGTCAGTGCCTGCTTGAGACCGCTTAAATGAGTGCCGCCTTCTTCCGTATTGATATTATTGACATAGGTAAAGATGTTCTCATTGTAGGTATCGGTATACTGCAAGGCCACTTCAACAATGTTGCCATCTCTTTCTCCCTCGATATAGATTGGCTTCTCGTTAATGGCGGTCTTGCTGCGATTGATATAATTTACAAAGGAAACAATGCCGCCTTCGTAGTGGAAAACCTCGCCCTCTTCAGTGCGTTCGTCTCTAAGCTCGATTTTTATTCCCTTGTTTAAAAAGGCCAGCTCACGTATTCTGAGACGCAGTGTTTCGTAACTGTAAACTGTTTCGGTAAAAATAGTGTTGTCTGGAATGAAATGTACCGTTGTGCCCGTTTCTTCCGTGACACCTTTTTCAAACAGGGGACGGGTGGTTTTGCCTTTGGAAAATTCAATTCCATAGATTTTCCCGCCTCTTCTTACCTCTACTTCCATTTTCTCACTCAGGGCATTGACACAGGAAACACCAACGCCATGAAGTCCGCCCGAAACTTTATAGCCTTCGTCGCCGAACTTGCCGCCGGCATGAAGGATAGTCATAACAACTTCAACCGCAGGTTTTCCCACCTTATGCATATCGACGGGAATACCGCGGCCGTTGTCGCTGACCGTTATGCTGTTGTCCTTGTGAATCAGGACCCGGATAAACGTACAATATCCCGCCAGAGCTTCGTCAATACTGTTGTCAACAACTTCGGAAACAAGATGATGCAAGCCGCGGCTGGAAATACTGCCAATATACATGCTCGGACGTTTTCTGACGGCTTCCAAACCCTCTAATACCTGGATTTGTCCCGCATCATAACTGCCATGTACTGCAATTTCTTCTTCAATACTAGTCATATAAACCTCCGATAACTTTTATCTTTTATATACTGCGTTTATACCAAAATCTTCTTCTTTTCTTCTTTTTAAGGTGCCTGGAGAAATTCCGGACAAATACAATGCGTCCTTGGTCAGAATGCAGGTAGAGGGAAAAACTTCGCCGGTCAGGTCGATAATCCGATATTTGCCATTACTGAGGTTAGGCTTGATAAAATTATCATAAATATTGGCTTTTTTATCCAGCAAGCTGAAGATTCCCACAATTTCAGTGCTTTTCACTACGCAATCCGCGCCTAAATGTAAATACATTCATGTCCCTCCGCAGTTTCTCCGTTGTTTCCTCAATAATTTCTTCCGTCAGCTTTTTAGGCTCAATACCAAGCTCCAAAAGCGTGGCGAAAATTTTTGTATTGCTGTCACAGTCTTCATCTTTTAATTTTTGGTACGTCTTCATTTTCAGCCTGTCCCTGATTTCACTGAATAACATTTTATCACAATTAACAAAATTTATACACTCTTCGTAGGACAGCCAGGGCGCGGTATTTAAAATTTCCGCTGTTTTTTGGTAAATTTGCTCTTTTCTTTCTCTCTGACATGCAGGACAATAGTTTTCTTCTCCTATAATTGGGACACCACAATTTTTGCAATTTTGCGAGAAAGCTGCCTTTATGGCATTTTTTCGTTTTTTATCGTTCTTCATTACCCTCGCCAATACTGTTTTTAGCTTCTGGGAAGCAAGACCTGACAAGTGTTTTTCAATCTCACTTTCTTCCTCCCTGCTTAAAGGAGCTGGCACAATTCTGACTTCGTCTTCTTCAGTTTCCTCATTGCCCGTATTTTTGGGCAGACCGTTTTGAAACATCATGTCTTTGATAGTCGCTTCCGCCGTTTTTAAAGAAACTGCGGAAAGTATACTATGCCTGATTTTTACGAGAAGCTGAAGCTTCATCATCAAGAGATTATGAGACCAGGCTGGGTTATCGGTATTGACGTACAAAATTCCGCGCTCAAGACGCGTAGGGGCAGAATGTTTGGCAATCTGGACGCCCATGATTTGTTCCCAACGGCTTTTCAGGCAATACAGGAGAAATTTTTCACGTCCGGCCTTATTCTTCACAATTTTAATAATGGTTGCTTCTATCTGCTTCACGCTTTCTCCTCACAGACAATACCATTGTGCACGCGAAAATATTTGTTTTCCGGCAAAACAGGTATTAAATTTTTATCATTAACCGTGATAAAGGTTTGTACCCGACCGTCTATGAAATGCAAAATCTGCCTGCGCCGCTCGCTGTCAAGCTCGCTCATCACATCGTCCAGCAAAAGCACCGGATACTCTCCTGTCTCTTCTTTAACATATTCCATCTCGGCCAGCTTCAGCGCCAGAGCGCTGCTTCGTTGCTGTCCCTGGGAACCGAAAGACTTTAAATTATCCTCGTTAACGGTCAGGACAAGATCGTCGCGATGTGGCCCGATGCCGGTACTTCCGCGCGCAATATCCGCCGCACGGCGTTCCTTCAGGCTTTCAAGATACCAATTACGCCACTCTTCCCGGCTCTTTTCTTCTGACAAAATAAGAGCGGAAGAATTAGTTTTCAACTCGTAATTGACTACTAATTCTTCCTTTCGACTTGCTATTTCTTTGTAAACATCACCGGCAAGCTCATTGATTTTTTGCAGCACACGGATTCTTGTTACCATTATCGCGGCAGCTCCTGAAGCTAATTCTTCATCCCAGACTTCGATTAATTTCTCATTAATGCCGTTTTCCCGTGCTTCTTTCAAAAGTTTATTTCTTTGCTGCACGATTCTGTTGTATTTAACAAGGTTGGCGTAATAAGAGCGGTTCGTCTGAGCAATCTCCATATCAAGAAAACGCCTGCGCAAGGCAGGCTCACCCTTGACAAGCTGCAAGTCTTCAGGTGAGAACATAACAACGTTAAAAGTTCCGTAATGTTCCCTGCTTTTTATGACATTGCCGTTCAACATGACTTCCTTCTTGTTTTTTTCGGCATTATTTCTTCTCTTGACCTTCAGACTGTGTTCCCCTGCATAATTGCTGAAACAAACTTCTGCCGCCATTTCCGCTCTGCCCATTCCGACCAGATCCTCTTCATTGCCGGTGCGGTGGGAAAGCCCAAAGGCGGCATAAAAAATGCTCTCCAGGAGGTTGGTTTTTCCTTGAGCGTTGTTGCCGTAAAAAACATTGACCGAGCCGGAAATGTTAAGTTTTAAATCCCGGTAGTTGCGAAAATTGACCAAGTTGATTTGTTCGATCTTCATGCTTAATCTTCCGTTTCAACTTTAATCTCACAGCAGTCTTTGACAACAACTGTATCGCCGGGATATATCTTCTTTCTTTTCTCGGTTATCTTGTTGCCGTTCAGTGTAACAAGACCCTGTTCCAGTAATTCAAACGCCTGACCGCCGGTCTGCAGCACCCCTGCGAACTTCATCAGGTTGGCGAAGGTAATAAATTCTGTTTTGATTCCTGCTTTGATTTTTTCCATTTTCTTCAGCACCTTTAAAATACAACTCTGACAGGCGTCACGATATAAAGGTAATTTTCCTCGCTGACAGGCCTGATGCAGGCAGGGCTCAGGGAATTATTCATTTCAATTGTGACCTCTTCGTCATCGATGTTCTTCAATACTTCTAATATATATCTGGCGTTAAAAGCGACATTCAGACTTTCTCCCTCAGTAACGCTGCTGACCGACTCACGTCCCTTTCCCACATCGTTGCTGCTGGAATTAATAACTATTTCAGAAGACTTGACATTGATTTTAACAATACTGTAGTCTCCTTCTCCGGAAAAAAGCGATACCCTTTTAACTGCTCCTTCCAGTTCCTTGACATTGACCTTCGTCTTAATTGCAAACTTTGCAGGGATGACGCGCTTATAATCAGGGAATTCCCCTTCAACAAGACTGGATACTATAGTCGTACTGCCTATTTTAATAATGACCTGACGGTTTAAAAGGGAGATAATGACATCCTGAGGTAAATCGGAATTCAAATTGTTTACCACTTCGTTTAAAAGGCGGCCGGGCATAATCATTGAATAGTCTTTGTCTTCATTGTTTTGCACATCGGCGCTCTTAATCGCAAGTCTATGTGTATTAGTGCCGACAAAGGTAATAGTTGAACCTTTCTTTTCAAAGAGGATGCCGGTGAAAAGAGGCCTTGTTTCATCAGTGGAACGCGCGTAAATTGTTTTTTTAATCAGATTCTTGAGGATTTCGTCGGAAATTATCAGTTTTTCCTCTCCGGTAATAGCGGGGAAGGCCGGATAATCATTTTCATCCATAAGTACAATCTGGAAGTTCGCCTTACCGGCTTCGATGCTTACTGTTGAATCGTTGGCGTTCTTGCTGATGACGACTTCCTCTGTCTGCAGTGAAGAAAGCAGGTCGGAAAAATATTTGGCAGGAACGACGATGTTTCCGCTTTCTTCAACATTGGCCTCAATCTGGCAGCCAATGGCCATATTTAGATCCATTCCCTGTATCTCCACCTGATTATTGGCAGCAATAAGATGGATTCCTGAAAAAATTGGAGTGGTGGGATTGGATGAAATCGCTTTTTTTGCGGTTTGAACAGCTTTGGAAAGGAAGTTTGTTTTGCAAATGAATTTCATGATGGCGCCTCCTGTTTTATTATTACTGTCTTAATTAATATAAAAACTTAGTAGCCGTAGTAGTAGGGCCTGTGGATATGTTGATAAGTCTGTTGGCAATAGGTTTTTCCTGTAATTTTATAGTTGAAAAATTTGTGAATAACTTTTTTTTATTATCAACATACAAACAGTTTATTTAACGCTAAATATTATCAACATGATTACTAACAGCTTATCTTGCCTTTATAAACAAGGTTATACAGACCGATTGGTTTTGAGTTGATGCATAAAGCTCTTGATTATTTTGTCGAGTTCTGCGTCTTGAGCGCGTTCTTTGGAAATCTTGTCAAAAGCGTGAATAACAGTCGTGTGGTCGCGGCCTCCGAAGGCATCACCAATCCTTGGCAGTGAGAAATCTGTCAGCTCGCGGCAGATATACATGGCAATCTGCCGGGGATAGGCGACATTTCTCGTTCTTTTTTTGGCAAGAAAGTCTTCTTTTTTGACCTTATAGTAATTGGCGACCATTTTTTGAATTTCTTCTATAGTTATATGTCTGCCGTTATTGTCGTTATTTAGTTCGGAGAGAGCTTTCCTGGCTTCTTCGAGCGTAATTTTCCCTCCGTTGAAGGAAGCATAAGCGGAAACCCTGGTAAAGGCACCTTCGATCTCTCTGATGTTGGTTTCTATGGCGGTGGCAATAAAGAGAATGACGTCGTTCGGAATGGTTACAGCTTCACGGTCGGCTTTTTCCCTTAAAATAGCCATGCGAGTTTCCAGGTCAGGAGCCTGAATATCCGCTGTCAAGCCCCATTCGAAGCGTGAACGCAGCCGGCTTTCAAGCGTTTCTATCTCTTTGGGCTTACGGTCACTCGAGATAATGATTTGCTTGTTGGCGTCATGCAGCGCGTTAAAGGTATGGAAAAACTCTTCCTGGGTACTTTCCTTTTTTCTCAGAAATTGTATATCGTCAATCAGTAGACAGTCTATATTGCGGTATTTATTGCGGAAGGCTTCCATAGAGTTCTTTTGAATCGAAAAAATCATTTCGTTGGTAAAAGTTTCGCTGGAAATATAGAGAACCTTCATATCCGGATTTTTTTGTTTGATTCTGTTGCCGATTGCGTGCATCAGATGGGTTTTACCGAGACCGACGTCGCCGTAAAGGAAAAGAGGGTTGTAAACCTTGGCCGGCGATTCGGCAACAGCTAGCGCCGCTGCGTGGGCAAAACGGTTGGAATTGCCTATAACGAAGTTTTCAAACAAATATTTGGAATTCAAATAGCTTTCTGTACTTTCAGAAGAACTTTTTACAGGTTCGGCAGTAATGTCGTCCAGCTCTTGTTTGGCGCTATTAAGGACACTATTAATGATTTCCGGCTTGTAGGCCTCTGCAGGTCTTTCTTTGGGCGAATCCATGTTGGTTACAATCAGACTCAGATTTTTTCCGGTCAGTAGGGCAAGCGTCTTTTCTATTTCATTTGCGTAACGTGATTCTATCCATTCTTTGATAAACAGCTTCTCGACCCCTATTTCGAAGGTTTGCTCATTCATTGACAAGGGCAGGGCTGACTTGATCCAATTTAAATATCCTGGGTTTTTACTATTGCTGTGAACATGGTCAAGAAAACGGTCCCAGACTTCAGCCAGATTGTTCGTTAGCATTTCATCCGTCCTTTCATTGAATTTTTATTGCAGCGGAATTACAGTAAAAAAATTATACACAAGCAATTTTTAAAATGTGGATAATTTTGCTTATTTTGTGAAAATTTTGTGACTAATTCGTTTTTTGTAAATGACACTGCACATTTATTCTACCAAAGGGAGTGGTAGTTATCAACAGCAAGGGGAAAAATACATTAAATTATCCACAATTGTGGATAATTTAATGTATTTTTCCCTAATTTGTCTTTTAAGTAAGTGTTTTATTCTTGACAGTATAAGCAAGCTATCATATAATCGGTATAGCTATCAAATGAATGTATGATAAATTTGGTAAAACTATGTTTGTGGCAAGGGGGTATGACAACATGAAACGTACTTTTCAACCTAATAATACCAGGAAAAAAAGAACGCACGGCTTTAGAGAAAGAATGAAAACCTTGGGCGGTCAAGCAGTCCTTAAAAGAAGACGTGCAAAAGGCAGAAAAAGATTGTCTGCATAATATTCTAATAGGCCGCAGTAATGTGGCCTATTTTTTCCATACGGTTAGGTGTGAATGTTTTGGAAAAATTCAAAAAGTTTAAATTTACCAAGTCGGACAGGATAAAGTCCAAAAAGGGTTTTCAACTTGTGTACAGCAGCGGGCGCTCCGTGGTGGACGCATTGTCTGTTATCTATGTTTTAACTTCTAATGGCGAAAAAGCCAAAATAGGTCTTGCTGTCGGTAAGAAATTGGGCCCTGCCGTAATGCGCAATCGTATTAAGCGCATGTTGCGTGAGGTTTTCCGTGTTCGAAAGCATGAATTGAAGCCGGGAGTCAACATCATCTGGGTTGCCAGAAAGAAGCTTGTGGCCGCCGATTACAATACGTATGACCGTGTTTTCATGAGGCTGGCTAAAAGAGCCGGCTTGTTGAATTGAGGTAGTGTTTGATGGGAAAAGTTTTTATCGCGCTCATCCGTTTCTATCAGATGTGCATTTCTCCATTGTTTCCGCCAACCTGTCGCTTTTATCCAACCTGCTCGCAGTATGCTCTCGAAGCGATTCAGAAGAAGGGCGCTCTGCAAGGTGGCTTGATGGCGATGAAGCGCCTTTTGAAATGTCATCCTTTCCATCCCGGGGGTTATGATCCTGTCAATTAGGTTAAAGCAATATTGGGCAATATTACGATAGACAATTTTGAGGAGTGATATTTTGGATTTTTTGAGTTCGCTTGTACAACAGGCTGTAACCATCACGTATAATTTTACCTCGTCGATAGGCTTTCCTAATTACGGTCTTGCAATTATCATTATGACTGTTATTGTCAAGATTGCGATGTATCCCTTGACTGCAAAACAAATTGCCTCAACAACGGCGATGATGGAGCTGCAGCCCAAGATGAAGGCTATCCAGGAAAAATACAAGGATAATAAGCCTCTTTTGAACCAAAAGCTGGCTGAACTGTATAAGGAGCAGGGTGTTAATCCGCTTGCGGGCTGTCTGCCTCTTTTGGTGCAGATGCCTATCATGATCGGCATTTTTTACGGCATCAGGGATTTTCAATATATCGGACCGAATAATTTTCTGTGGATGGAAAATATTTCGCTGCCGGATCCCTATTACATTTTACCGGTGCTTTCAGCCTTGACGACCTTTATCCAGTCCAAGCAGTCGATGCCCGACACGAGCAGTTCGCAAAATAAGATTATGCTTTACTTCATGCCGCTTTTTATCGGATATATCAGCTTTACCTTTCCAGCCGGTCTTGTCTTATACTGGGTAATAATGAATATTATGCAAATTGGTCAGCAGGCCTTGATGAGCAGGAAAAAGGCCGCCTGACAGATAGCAGGTAGGGGGAGTTTGAATGGGTTTCGTTGAAACGACGGGCAAAACGGTCGAAGAAGCGTTGGCAGCTGCCTTGGCTGAATTGCAGACGACAAAGGACAATGTTGATGTAGAAATTTTAGAAGAGGCAAAGGACGCCTTATTTGGTTTGTTTGGGGGCCGCAAGGCAAAAATCAGGGTAACTGTCAAAGCTTCTGCTGAAGAGGCTGTAGCTGAAACTCTTGTTGAAGAGCCGTCAGCGACGGAAGACAAGCAAGAGCCTGTTGCGGAAAAGGCAGTCTCGGCGGAAGAAAGCAAACCGGCGAAGAAGACTGGCAGCAATGACGAAGCAATCACGATGGCGAAGGAATTCCTGGTCAAGATATTTGACTCTATGAAGATTAAGGTTGTCATGGAAAAATTCGTCCACAAGGAAGACGGAGTCGTTACCTTTAAACTGCACGGACCTGATATGGGTATTTTGATTGGCAAGCACGGCCAGACTCTTGACGCTCTGCAGTACTTGACAAACCTTGTCGCCAACAAGCATTCTGCGGAGCATATGCGCGTTATGATTGACATTGAGGACTACAGGGAACGCAGGTCGCAGACCTTGACCAGACTTGCTTTGCGGTTAGCCGATAAAGTTAAGAGATCTGGGGAGAGGGTCGTACTTGAACCGATGAATCCTCATGAACGCAAGATAATACACATGGCCTTGCAGGATGACCATCGGATTAATACCTTGAGCGAGGGCGAGGATCCTTATCGCAGGGTCGTTATTGAATTGAAGAAATAAGCATTCTGGCCCAGTGATATTTTCATATTGCTGGGTCTATCATTTTTTAAGGAGAAAAATGATGTTTATAGAGGATACCATCAGTGCCGCAGCAACGGCAATGGGCGAGGGAGCGATTGGAATTGTCAGAATCAGCGGGCCCAGAAGCTGCGAAATAGCGGAGCGGATTTTTAAATCAGCCTCGGGCAGAAGTCTGACCAAATATCCCCCTAACACACTACTTTACGGGCATGTTTTAGACGCGGAAGGCGCGACGGTTGACGAAGTGCTGGCCGTATTCATGCGTGCGCCGCATTCCTATACGGCGGAAAACGTTGTGGAACTTCAGGCTCATGGCAGTCTCCGGTCCCTGCAAAAGATTCTGTCACTGACTTATGAAGCAGGCGCGAGACCCGCTGAGCCCGGTGAATTTACGAAAAGAGCGTTTTTGAACGGACGTATTGACCTTGTACAGGCGGAAGCCGTCATGGACATTATCAGGGCTCGCAGCGAGGCGTCGCTGAAGCTCGCGCTCAGGCAGCAGCAGGGACAGCTGTCCCGCGAGCTTGCAGTATTGCGCAGGAAGCTTGTTGACGTGATTGTCGCAATAGAGGCCGTCATAGACTATCCTGAAGAGGATATCGAAGAAATAACCCTGGCTAAGGTCAAAACAGCAATTGAAGAAACGCGCGTTGGTATTGTCGCCCTGCTGGCGAATTCCCATACCGGCAGAATCATGCGCGAAGGGATGAAGACCGTCATAATCGGTCGTCCCAATGTTGGAAAATCAAGCCTTTTAAACAGGCTTTTGCGTGAGGAAAGGGCAATCGTTTCGGAATTTCCCGGTACAACGCGCGACCTGATCGAAGAACAGTTACTGCTTGACGGTATTCCGCTTGTCTTGACAGACACAGCGGGCATCAGGGCAACCGAGGACCACGTGGAAAAAATCGGAGTCGCAAAAACAAAGGAAACCCTAAAAGATGCGGAGCTTGCGGTAGTTGTCCTGGACGGTGCGCAGACCCTGCAGGAAGAAGACCGGGAAATTTTGTTGTCGGTTAAAGAAAAACCATATGTTATAATAGTCAATAAAAGCGATTTGGAGCAAAAGCTCGAAAGAATCAGCATAGAAGAGGAATTCGGTACTGACAATGTGGTGCTGCTTTCTGCAAAGACAGCCGACGGGGTAGAGGCTTTTATCGCTTGGCTGAAAAAGTTTGTATATGGTGCTCCGGGACGTCTGGAGGACGGCGTTTACGTGCAAAACGCCAGGCATGAGCAGTTACTGCGTCAAGCCTGCGGAAGCCTTGACGATGCTTTGACGGCGATTGAGGACAAGGTTCCCTATGACTGCATTATCATCGACCTCAGGAATGCTATCGAGGCCATCGGCCTGATTACCGGTGACACGGTCAGCGATGAAATAATTAATGAAATCTTTGCCCGCTTTTGTGTCGGCAAATAGAGCTGTAATGTGAGGGATAGAAATTTGATCAGTGACAAATATGATGTAATCGTTGTGGGTGCAGGCCATGCAGGCGTCGAGGCGGCACTTGCGGCAGCGCGCCTGGGCGGCAGGACCCTGTTAACAACGCTTTCTCTGGACAATATCGCGCTGATGCCCTGCAATCCGTCTATCGGCGGTTCCGCCAAAGGTCAGCTTGTTCGCGAAATTGACGCCCTGGGAGGCCAAATGGGTCTCGCGGCCGATGAAGCCTGCATCCAGATGCGGATGCTGAACACCGGCAAGGGTTATGCCGTCCATGCCCTGAGGGGGCAGGAGGACAAGCCCTATTATCATTCGATTATGAAGGAAACCGTCGAAAACCAGGAAAAGCTGGAAGTCATGCAGCTGATGATCGACAAGCTTCTCGTCAGCAACGGAGAAGCTGTCGGCGTCGAGGCCGAAACGGGTGAGGTATTCGAGGCTGGCTGCGTCATTTTGGCCACCGGTACCTATCTGAAGGCAAAAATAGTATACGGAGAGGTTAACTATGAAGCCGGCCCTAACGGACTGCGTTCGGCAAACAAGCTTTCCGAGTCGCTGCTGAATCATGGCGTGGAGCTGATGCGTTTCAAGACTGGAACTCCGGCCCGCATCGACGCACGCAGCCTTGATTATTCCAAAATGGAGCCGCAATACGGTGACGAGCAGCCGCGAAATTTCTCCTTCATCAGTGAAGTCGAAACACGGGGGCAGATTCCCTGCTGGCTCACATACACTAATGAAGCAACTCATAAGATCATTATGGATAATTTGCAGCGCTCGGGGTTGTTTTCGGGTTTGGTTGAAGGCATCGGACCAAGATACTGTCCGTCCATCGAGGCGAAACTGGTAAGATTTGCCGACAAGGACAGGCACCAGCTCTTTTTAGAACCTGAAGGCGCACGTACAAACGAGATTTATGTTCAGGGCATGTCGTCTTCGCTGCCTGCCGACGTGCAGCTGCAATTCATGCGGACGATTCCCGGTATGGAAAAATGCCGGATGATGCGGGCTGGCTATGCCATTGACTACGACTGCCTGGATCCGCTGCAGCTTAAGCCCTCGCTTGAACACAAGCAGATTGCGGGACTTTTTTCCGCAGGCCAGTCAAACGGCACCAGCGGTTATGAGGAAGCGGCAGCACAAGGACTGGTTGCCGGTGTTAACGCGATGCGAAAAATCAGAGGCGATGAGCCCTTCGTGCTTGGAAGAAGCGAAGCCTATATCGGCGTCTTGATAGACGATTTGGTTACGAAGGGGACAAACGAGCCGTATCGCATGATGACCAGTCGGGCAGAATACCGCCTCTTGCTGCGCCAGGACAACGCGGACTTGCGCCTGACGGAGAAGGGCCGTCGGTTAGGCCTTGTTGATGACTACCGATATGGCAAGTTCACGGCCAAACGCGACCAAATCGAAAGAGTGCTTTTCGAACTGGGCAAAACCGTGCTTGCGCCGAATGAAGAAGTTCAAGGCAAGCTGCGTGCGCTTAATACGACGGCCTTAAGGTCGAAAGCAACGATGCTCGAGCTTCTGCGTCGGAATGAAATCAGTTACGAACGCCTGGCCGCCGCCTTTTCCCTGCCTTCGATTCCGGCCGTTGTGGCCGAACAGCTTGAGATTCAGGCCAAGTATGAAGGGTACATTTCCAAGCAAAGGCTGGAAGTTGAAAAAGCTCTTAAGCTCGAAAACAAAATAATTCCTCAAGAAGTGGACTTCTACTGCATCAAGGAACTGTCCCGGGAAGCCGCCGAAAAACTGGACAAGGTCAAACCGGTCTCTATCGGACAGGCCTCGAGAATATCCGGTGTTTCACCGGCGGACGTCAATGTCCTTTTGATTTATATAGATGCTTATGCCAGAAGGGAGAGGACAAGATGACTTTTCTCGAAACCCTCGTACAAAAGGGCAGGGAGGCAGGATTGTTCTTCAACGAGAGGCAGCTATGGCAGTTTGAACATTATTTCGAAATGCTGATAGAGACCAACAAGTTCATGAACCTGACGGCCATAACGGACCCGGAAGAGGTTGCCGTAAAGCATGTTATCGATTCTCTGCTGGTTTATGACCAGAAAATATTTCCCGGGAAATCACTGGCGGATGTCGGCACAGGAGCAGGGTTTCCGGGCATCCCTCTTAAAATTTACTGTCCAAGCCTGAAAGTTGTGCTGCTCGACTCCCTCTCCAAACGTCTGCGCTTTTTGGAGAACTGTATCAGTGAACTCGGCCTTGAGGATATCTCTTGCGTGCATCTGCGCGCGGAGGACGCAGGGCGGAACAAGGCGCACCGTGAACAATACGACATTGTAACGGCAAGGGCCGTGGCCAGACTTGCCGTACTGGCGGAGTATTGCCTGCCTCTTGTCAAGGTCGGAGGCAGTTTCCTTGCCCTGAAGGGATCGAAGTATAAAGAAGAAGTGGAAGAAGCGAGCAAGGCTTTTGTTTTGCTGGGGGGAGAAATCAAGTCGGCAGTGGAAGTCAGGCTTCCGGGACTTGATGACGGCAGGGCAATAGTGAGCATAGTTAAGAAGAGACCTACGCCGGCAAATTATCCGCGTAAGGCCGGCCTGCCTGAGAAACAGCCGTTGTGATGAGGGAAGGAGTGCCAAAGGTATGCTAATAGATGACGAATTTTCTTATTTGGACGCCGAGGAGCTTATGGGTGACGAAGCAGCGCCGATTACAGAGGTCAGAATTATTCAGGTTCCCGTTGCAGACGTGCAGCCAAATCCTTACCAGCCGCGTAAGCATTTTGATCCGGAAGCTTTGGCGGATCTGGCTCACTCCATCAGTCTTTATGGTGTTTTGCAGCCTCTTCTAGTTGCTCTTAGAACAGAAGGCGGCTATATGCTGATTGCAGGTGAACGTAGACTGCGAGCAGCCAAGCTCGCCAATGTTTCTACGGTGCCGGTAATCGTCAGTGAATACACCTCACAGCAGATTGCTGAAATTGCTCTCATTGAGAACCTGCAGCGCGAAGACCTGCATTATCTGGAAGAAGCCGACGGTTACGAAAAACTGATGACCCAGTTCCAGCTGACGCAGGAATCTATGGCAAGTCGTGTAGGCAAGAAACAGTCAACTATTGCAAACAAGCTGCGGCTGCTGAAGCTAACAGATAACGTTCGCACGCTGTTGAAAAGGGAAAATCTTACAGAACGCCATGCACGCGCTCTTTTAAGGCTTCCGGAGGAACAAGACCAGTTGTCTGTAATTGGGGAGATTCTTAAGAACGGTTTGAATGTAAGACAGACAGAAACCTATGTAGAACACTATCTTGAGGAAAACCAACACGCAGGCCGCCTCAAAAAAACAAAGCGCCTGATGATTATTCAGGACGTCAGGATTTATCTTAACAGCATCAAGCAAATAGCCAAGAGCATGGAAGGCTCAGGCATACCCGTAAAGGTGGAGCAGGTTTTAGAAGGCGACGATTTGATTGTGACACTGCACATTAAGAATTCCAAGAAGAATAAATAGTCGCAAAGCCGGATAAAGTCAAAAGGTCAATGTTTCACGTGAAACATTGACCTTTTTGCTTGCAAACTTAGCGAGAAAAAAGGTTTAACACATTGATTTTATGGTAGAATAGAATGGTCAGCAGTGTCTGGCGAAAAAGCAAGAACATGAGGTGATAACCTTGGTAAAAGTAATCGCCATTGCCAACCAAAAAGGCGGTGTCGGCAAAACAACAACGGCAGTAAACCTGGCTGCATGCCTGGCGGCAAAAGGGCGCAAAGTGCTGCTGGTGGACAGCGACCCTCAAGGAAACTCTACGAGCGGACTTGGTTTTGAGAAAAACTACATAAAAAAATGCATTTATGATGTTCTCGTCAATGAAACGCCTATGGCAGACGTCATCATGAAGAGCGAATACGAAAATCTTTGGGTTTTACCTGCCACTATCCAGCTGGCGGGAGCAGAACTGGAGCTTGTCACCATGATGAGCCGCGAAAACAGAATGAAAAGGGCCTTGGACAGGGTTAAGCACGAATATGATTACGTTCTGATTGACTGTCCGCCTTCACTCGGGCTGCTTACGCTGAATGCCCTGACCGCGGCCAGCTCGGTCATGATACCGATACAATGCGAATTCTATGCGCTCGAAGGCGTGACGCAGCTGATGAACACAATCCAACTGGTGCAAAGGAACCTCAACCCGGCACTCAAGCTGGAGGGTGCAGTTATGACGATGTTCGATGCCCGCACCAATCTTTCCAATGACGTCGTCAGCGAGGTCAAGAAATATTTCAGCGCTAAAATGTACAATACAATCATACCGCGCAATGTCAGACTCAGCGAGGCTCCGAGCCACGGACAGCCTGTAATTGTCTACGATCCCAAGTCCAAGGGCGCGCAGGTATATCAAGAGTTGGCACAGGAGGTAATCGGCGATGAGTAAGCGTGCAGGATTAGGCAAAGGCCTGGAAGCGCTTTTTGGCAGTGTCGAAGAACAAATGGTCGAAGCAAGCACTGCCGAAAGCAAGCAAGAGGTCGGCGTCGGAGAACTGGTGCCGAACCCTTATCAGCCGCGTAAAGTTTTTGAACCTGAAAAAATGCGGGAGCTTGTTGACTCTATTAAGCAGCATGGCGTCATTCAGCCGCTGATTGTACGCAGAAACGGAAAAGTATATGAAATTGTCGCAGGTGAAAGGCGCTGGCGAGCAGCAAAGACGGCCGGGCTGAAGGAAGTGCCCGTTGTCATCAGGGACTATGGCGAGGAAGAAATGATGGAAGTCGCGATGATAGAAAATATCCAACGACATGACCTCAATCCGCTGGAAGTCGCCGAAGGCATCAAGGCTCTGATGGAAAAGCTGCGCATGACGCAGGCTGATGTTGCGAAAAAACTCGGAAGAAGCCGCACGGCGGTGACAAACATCCTGCGTTTGCTTAATTTGCCTGCGGCAATCAAAGCCCTATTGTCTCATGAAGAACTATCCCTGGGACAGGTTCGGCCGCTTCTTGTAATTGAAGAGCCTGAGAATCAGCTGCGGATAGCCGAGGCAATCAAGGAAAAAGGCTGGAGCGTACGCAGGGTCGAGGAGATAGTCAACGAATATAAGAACGGACGGCCGCTTAAAGAGCTGCTTGATGAAAAGCCGCTTGCCTTAAAGAAAAAGGCAGCTACCGCAAAAAAAGACCAGAAGCAGAAGGAGCTGCCAGAGGACGTGTTCTTCGAGGCTTTCCGCAATCAGCTGATTGCGGAGCTTGGAACCAAGGTGCGTATCGTTAAAAGCACCGAGACCACGGGCAAGGTTGAAATAGAGTACTATTCCATTGACGACCTGGAAAGACTTTACGAGCTCTTTTCCGGCAAAGAGCAGCCAAAAGCCGCCTTATCGAAGAAAAAACAGAAATTCACTGTGTGAGGCTTGCGTCTTCAGCGATAGAAGATGGAACGGAGAATGCACCTATATAATGAAAGGAAACTGATAATGACTGGAATGGGCACAATGGTTAATGCAGGCGCCATCCTGAGCGGCGCTTTGCTTGGCCTGATCTTGAGGAAGGGCTTGCCGGAGAAATGGCAGGAGACAATAATGCACGCCATCGGACTTTCCGTAGCTGTAATCGGTATCCAAATGGCTCTTAAGACGAACAACGTCATCATCGTGATACTCAGTCTCGTCGTCGGCTCCGTGCTTGGAGAAATGTTTGACATCGACCGGGCGCTAAACCGCTTCGGAGCGTGGGTCGGAGGCAAACTGAGCAAGGATAAGGGAGCTGCTAATGCGGCAGCGCTGATAGGTCAGGGGTTCGTGGCAACAAGCCTGATTTATTGCGTGGGAGCTATGGCTATCGTCGGCAGCATCCAGGAAGGCTTGACCGGTGATGCCTCCACGCTTTACGCCAAGGCAATCCTTGACGGAATTACGGCCATAATCTTTGCGGCCAACATGGGAGTAGGGGTTGCGCTCTCGGCAATCAGTGTGGCATTATATCAGGGTACGCTTACTCTGCTTGCAAGTTCGATGGAGTCAGTGATGTCGCCGCCTCTTTTGGCGGAGCTGACGGCCACGGGGGGCATTCTGATTATAGCAATAGGTCTCAATATGCTGAAGCTTGTCCATGTCAGGATTGCGAACATGCTTCCGGCAATTGTTGCGGCAGGGGTGTTCACGAAAATTTTCGCTTTATTTGATTAAGGAGACAGAAAGATAATGGCAAACATCACGTTTTTTTTACAGGAAAACATTTCGGCGGCATTTCTTTTGCTTACAGCTGTCATACTGGCACTTTGCTTCAAGCTGTGCCAGACCTCCAACAGGCTGCAGAAGCTTCAGCAAAGGTACGAGTTTCTGACAGACGGGTCCGAAGAAAGCCGGTTGGGAGAACTTCTCACCACAACATTGCAAGAAGTTCGGACGGGTAAAAAGGAGTGTGAGGAGCTTGCCGCGCAGGGCAGTTTGCTGGCAAAACAGCTGCAAAACTGCGTGCAACGCGTCAGCGTAATACGATTTAACGCTTTTGACGATACCGGCAGCAATTTGAGTTATTCAGTCGCTCTCTTGGACGCAAAAAACAACGGGGTCGTTTTTTCCAGCATTTTCGGACGTGACGAAAACAGATGTTATGCCAAACCTATTACGGAGGGTAAGTCTGAATATGCTCTTTCCGATGAAGAATTGCAGGCCTTGAAAAAGATCAAGCTGCAGTAAAATTACAGGGCGTTTCTGCAAGACAGGCAGAAACGCCCTCTTTGTCGGGAAAAATCACCCTTTAAATTTGCCCAGGCGCGAAGAAATATGTGCTGCGCTAATGTTTTCCCATGAGCGTCCAAAAAGCGTGCCAAAATGAAATTTGAGCGAAATCACCGTTTTCATAAGACAAAAAGTTAAAGAAATGCTTGAAATAGTTCAGATATTTATCGATTTTAAGAAAAAATACTAAAAATAAAGTATGAATGTATTTTTACAAAGTGCAGTGTGACATAAATGACAAAATTTATTAAAGTTTGTAAAAAAAGAGGGTTATTCTGTACTAAAATATAAAATAATTATTGACAAAAGTGTGAACTTATTCTTATAATGATAGGCAAGTGATTACAAAAAGGCCTTTTTGTCTGCAAATCAATAAATCCCCAAAAAAATGGCTGTTTCATGGTTATGGACAAAAGCGTTTTTGTGAACAAAAATCGACAATGGAAAGAAAAGGTGAAAGCAATGAAATCTTGGAAAAAGATAGCCAGTGTAGCATGTGCGGCATTTGTGTTGTCAACCGTGGTTGCCGGCTGCGGCGGCGATACAAAGAAGGAGCCGGCAGCAAGCAGCGAGATTGTTATCGGCGCCAGTTTTGAATTGACCGGAGGCGTTGCCAACTATGGAAAGTCAACTTTGTCCGGTGTAAAAATGGCCATTGAAGAATACAACAAGGCCGGCGGTATTAACGGAAAGAAACTTAAGCTTGTCGAGAGCGACAACAAATCCGAACCATCCGAGGCCGGTAATGCCGTAACCAAGCTTATCAGCAAGGACAAGGCTATTGCAATCATCGGTCCTGCAACAAGCGGCTGCGTTGCTGCTTCCTCGCAAATCGTTACTGACGCCAAGATTCCTCTGATGGCGCCTGTCGCAACGGCAGAAGGAATTACCGTTGACAAGGATGGCAAAACCAAGCCATTCATTTTCCGCGCGTGCTTCATCGATCCGTTCCAAGGACAGGTAATGGCTGAATTTGCCAACAAGACCTTGAAAGTTAAAAATGTTGCCATTCTTTACGATGCTTCCAGCGAATATTCCAAGGGCCTTACAGCTGTCTTCAAGAAGACACTCGAAAAGAACGGCGGCAAAGTTGTTGCCAGCGAGGCCTTTTTAGCAAAAGACGTAGACTTCAAGGCCTCCCTGACCAAAATCAAGGGCACAAACCCTGAAGCAATCTATGTTCCTGCCTATTATGAAGAAGTTGCCAAAATCATCAAGCAGGCCCGTGAAATCGGACTGACCTGTCCGATGCTCGGCTCCGACGGCTGGGATTCGCCGAAACTTGCTGAAATCGCAGGACCGGCTGCCCTGAACGGAACCTATTTCTGCAGCGCATATTCCTCACAGGATAAAGAACCAAGCGTTCAAAAGTTCATTAAAAACTACAAAGCGATGTTTAATGCCGAACCTGATAACTTTGCAATTCACGGCTATGATGCCGCCATTATCGTTTTCGAGGCTATCAAGCGTGCCGGAACCACCGATGGCACCAAGGTAGCGGCTGAAATGGCCAAGACCAAGGATCTGCAGGTAGCAACAGGCAAAGTTACTTTCGACGATAAGCATAACCCGATTTCCGGGGCTGTCATTATCGAATTGAAAGACGGCGTACAAACCTTTAAGGAAAAAATCGCGCTTTAGTCTTCAGCCTATGCACTCAATCCAGCGCCGGATTGAAGTTATCTTCGATTCGCCGCTGGATTATTTTTATTCGAATTTCGGTATGTTTCAGCAAGCGTGAAATTAATCCCAAGGCCGATAGAGAGAAAGCAGCAAAAAGCTGCAAAGGCGGGATTGATGATAAATTTTTTCATTTGAATCAGAGGGGGAAAGATTATGAAAAAAATGAGTAAGTACTTAGCGGCAGCTTGTGCAGGGATGCTGCTGGCCACTGCCCTTGCCGGATGCGGCGGCGATAAGAAGGCAGCCGACGACTTCATTAAAATCGGGGGCAACCTCGAGATGACAGGCGGCAGCGCCAGCTTCGGCAAATCAGCGCAAAACGGCATCAAACTCGCTATCGAAGAGGCCAATGCCAAGGGCGGAGTGCTTGGCAAAAAACTGCAGCTTGTCGTTGCAGACAATAAGTCGGAAGCCGCAGAAGCCACCAATGCCATGCAAAAGCTCGTGGCGCAGGACAAGGTAGTTGCCGTGATCGGCCCCAACCTTTCCTCGGCATCCATTGCGGCCACATCAGTCAATACAGGTGCCAAGGTGCTTGCCATTTCACCCATGGGCACCAATCCAAACGTAACGGTCGACAAAGACGGCAAAACAAAGGACTTCATGTTCCGTGCCTGCTTCATCGATCCCTTCCAGGGAACCGTAATGGCAACCTTTACGAAAGAAAAGCTGCAGGCTGCGAATGTCGCCATCTTGATCGACAATTCCTCCGACTATGCGAAGGGTTTGTCGCAGTTCTTCAAAGAAGCCTTTGTGAAGGGCGGCGGAAAAATAGTTGCCGAGGAGTCCTATCTCCAAAAAGATACCGACTTCAAAGCGACTCTGACCAAGATAAAGGCAGCGAAGCCTGACATGGTCTACATACCCGGTTATTACCAGGAAGTCGGCATGATTGTCAAGCAAGCGCGCGAAATAGGCATCAACGTCCCCATGGCGGGCGGCGATGGCTGGGACAGCGCCAAGCTCCCGGAAATTGCCGGCAAGGCCGCTTTGAACAACACCTTCTTCTCCAGCCTGTACTCTCCGGATGACGATTCAAAACTAAACAAGGACTTTGTCGCCGCGTACAAGAAGGCTTACAACGAGAAACCGGACGTATTCGCCGCTTTAGCCTATGATTCGGCTCTGCTCGTGATCAATGCGATCAAGACGGCCAATTCTGCCGATACGGTGAAAATCAAGGATGCAATGGCCAAAACAGCCGGATTTAACGGCGTGTCCGGCAATGTAACCTTCAATGCACAGCACAACCCTGTTAAGAGTGCCGTCATCATAGAATACAAAGACGGTTCACAGGTTTTCAAAACGAAGATAAATCCTTGATTTTTAAAGAAAGTGGACCGCGCTCACGCGGTCCACTAAAGTCATTTCTCAGGCAGGGGGACATATTTTATGGAAATGGGATCATTCTTGCAGCAGTTTTTGCAGCAATTGATTAACGGGGTATCTTTGGGCAGTATTTACGCCTTGATTGCCCTTGGCTACACTATGATTTACGGCATTATCAAGCTTATCAACTTCGCCCACGGCGACATCTATATGGTCGGCGCTTATATGGGTTTTGTGGCGACAACGATGCTGAAGCTTTCCTTCATACCGGCCCTGATTTTCGCCATGGTTTCGGCGGCACTGGTCGGCATTATCATCGAACGCGTCGCGTATAGACCGATGCGTAACGCTCCCCGTATCGCAATTCTGATTACCGCTATCGGTGTTTCCTTCTTTCTTGAGTACGGTATGATTCTGATCGCGACTCCCCAGCCGAGGACGTTTCCGACAGTCTTTGAGGCTTCGGTCTACAATAT
>JAAYIB010000039.1 GCA_012744295.1 Acholeplasmataceae bacterium | reverse complement strand
GCCTTGGTGTAGATACCGCCGCCGACACGGGCGAAAAGGGCAATAGAGCTTGCCCCGAGGCCAAAACCTGTTATGATGTCGATATTCCTGTCAAAAATAAAGTAAGCAAGCGCGAGACCTACGAGTCCGAGGCCAACAACGCCAAGACCCATTACGGCACCGCCGGAAAAAGCAATCTTCAGAGCTTCGCTCATACCATGGCGGGCAGCCTCAGCAGTACGTACGTTAGCCTTTGTGGCAACGGACATACCGATATACCCGGCAGCAATTGAAAAAATAGCACCGGCAACAAAGCAGATTGCCGTTGTTACTTGTAAGAAAACAGAAATAATGATTGCAACAACCGCTACGAATACTGCAAGGTATTTGTATTCACGGTAAAGAAATGCCATCGCACCCTCATGGATGTAACCCGCAATTTCCTGCATCCTTTCGTTCCCGGCGCTAGCCCTGCTAATTCCGGAGCTGAGCATGAAGGCCGTTGCCAAGGCAAAAAGGCCTACTGCAACAGATAAAATCAGATAAGTACTCAAAACCTATACCCCTTTCTCACTTCTCTTATTTTGTATTTTTTGGTAGGAACTACCATAGAAACCTTGTAGCTGTAATACTTAGGATACTCTTGCAATCAACAGGGTAATTATTCCGAACAAAATACCCAATACTATTGTCGCCTTGGCGAGCATAGCATCCATGTCGCTGCTTTTGCCGCCGAAAAATGTTTCTCCGCCGCCGCCTATGGAACCCGACAAGCCCGAACTTTTACCGGACTGCAGCAAGACCGACGCAATCAGTGCCAGGCATACCAGCACTTCCAGTACCATTAAAATTGTTTCGTACACAATTATACCTCCTCTACAGTTCGTACCAAGATATTTTACCACAAAAGTAACATTAGGTACAATTAAAAACATTTTTTATTCTTTATAATCCTCGATTTATTTTACAAAAAATTAAAGCTGATTGCTAAAATCAGCTTTAATCGTGAAAAAATCCGCAAATATCGTGTTATTTGTGATTCTTTAAATTGTAAAAAACATTAATGCCTTTGTACTCGGCCGCACTTGCCAGATCTTCCTCGATACGCAGAAGCTGGTTGTATTTCGCAACGCGGTCGGTTCTCGCAGGCGCTCCCGTTTTAATCTGCCCCGCATTAACTGCAACCGCGATGTCCGCAATCGTCGTGTCTTCCGTTTCTCCGCTGCGGTGGGAAATCACGCAGGTATAACCGGCACGCTTCGCCTTCTCGATGGTGGCAAAAGTTTCAGTCAAGGTTCCTATTTGATTAACCTTGATTAAGATCGAATTGCCCACGCCCTCGTCGATACCCTTGCCCAGCCTCTCCGAATTTGTTACGAACAGGTCATCGCCAACCAGCTGCACCTTGTCGCCAAGCTTCCTGGTCAGAAGAGCCCAGCCTTTCCAGTCGTCTTCGTCGAGTCCGTCCTCAATTGAAACAATCGGATACTTTGCACAGAGTCCGGCATAATACTCGACCATTTGCGCAGACGTTTTGACGAGGCCCTCGCCTGCAAGATGATACTTGCCGCCTTTGTAAATTTCGCTGGCGGCAATGTCCAGGGCAAGAACCACCTCGCTGCCGCTCTTATAACCGGCCTTCTCAATCGCCGAAACTATTACCTTTAGGGCCTCCTCATTTGAAGATAGGTTTGGGGCAAAACCGCCTTCGTCGCCGATAGCTGTCGATAGGCCTCGTTCTTTGAGAACATCCTTAAGTTTATGATATATTTCGACATTCATACGCAGCGCCTCCGCAAAGCTCGAAGCGCCGACCGGCATTACCATGAATTCCTGGATGTCGACATTATTGTCGGCATGGGCGCCGCCATTTAGTATGTTCATCATGGGAACAGGCAATTCCCTGGCATTGATACCCCCAAGATAAAGATACAGGGGAATGTCCAGTGAAGCGGCGGCGGCTTTGGCAACGGCCATGGAAACACCTAAAATGGCATTGGCTCCAAGGTTTGCCTTGTTCGGCGTTCCGTCAAGCCGGACCAGCATGTTGTCTATTTCCACCTGTCTGATGGGATCCAGCCCGATCAGCGCCTCCGCAATCACGTCGTTGACATTGTCAACGGCCTTCACCACGCCTTTGCCAAGATAACGGGTTTTGTCTCCGTCCCTTAGTTCCACGGCCTCATAAGCACCGGTCGACGCTCCGGAAGGAACAGCGGCCCTGCCCATGGAACCATCATCAAGCCATACCTCGACTTCGACTGTCGGGTTGCCGCGGGAGTCAAGAATCTCTCTTGCATAAACGGCAGAAATAATCGCCATTTCCATTCACCTCTAAATTATTATTTTATTATCAGGCTGGTTCCGGTCATTTCCTTAGGCTTAGGCAAACCCAACAAGTCAAGAATAGTTGGTGCGATATCCGCAAGTATGCCCGTTCTCAGCCCCTGTAAGTCTTGACAGCCAACAAGCAGGAAAGGAACCTTGTTGGTTGTATGCGCGGTGCATGGCCCTGCGCCGTCATCCTCCTTCATTTTTTCCAGATTGCCGTGATCGGAGGTGATACAGGCAATGCCGTCCAATAACAGCACGGATCTGACGATTTTGCCGACGACCGTGTCAATTACCTCCATTGCCTTGACGGCAGCGCTAAAAACGCCTGTATGGCCAACCATGTCCGGGTTGGCAAAATTCAAAATTATTACATCGTAAATATTCTTATCCAAAGCAGCCAGCAGCTCTTCTGTCACAAGATATGCGCTCATCTCCGGCTGCAAGTCATAAGTGGCAACCTTAGGCGAAGATACGAGTATGCGGTCTTCTCCGATATTGGGTGTTTCTTCCCCTCCATTGAAGAAAAAGGTCACATGCGCGTACTTTTCAGTTTCCGCAAGGCGTAGCTGGCGAAGCCCGGCTTTTGCCAAAACCTCACCGAGAGTATTATCTATCGGATTAGGCGGGAAAGCTGTTTCCGCGGTAATCGTCGCATCGTACTGTGTCATACAGACAAAGTCGGAAGATGCAAGAACAAAGGATCTGTCGAAATTTTCGAAGTCTTTGTCAACAAAGGCACGAGTTAGCTGGCGCGCACGATCGGGGCGGAAGTTGAAGAAAATTATCTCGTCTTCCGACTTTACTCGCCCCCTTG
>JAAYIB010000038.1 GCA_012744295.1 Acholeplasmataceae bacterium | reverse complement strand
GAATATTGTCGTTTAAAGGGGTTTCCCGGTGTGGATTTCTAAAGAAATAGGCAAGATAAAGAGCGAGAACAAGAGGAATGACCGCATAAATAGGATTGAAAAAAATTGCGACAATAAAGGCTATGATTATAAATACAATTATATGCGGGTATCCATCTTTTACAACTGCAAAATTCTTCAATGATGCGTGCTCCTTTCGTGCGTGTTTCAATGTATCAAGAACAAATTTCATTATACCATACACTCTAAATATTGTCTAACCGGTATTGTTACTTTTGTTACGCAAAACTTTGATGACAAATTTGGGTAAAACAAGCATTCGCCTAAAGCGCGACGGTTGCTTGTACAACCGATACAACCATTCAAGAGAGGCGTTCTGTACCCATTTTGGTGCACGGCTTACCCTGCCGGCAAGTACGTCAAAGCTTCCGCCGATGCCCATTAACAAACGCGGTGACAAAGCAGCGCCGTTACGTGCGAGCCATACTTCCTGTTTAGGAGCTCCTAACGCAGCAAACAGCATTTCAGCCCCGGAAGAGTTGATTTCGTCAATAATGTCACTTGTTTCATCATTTTTAAAATAACCGTTTCTTACACCGACAATGCGGACACCGGGATAAATCTGTTCACACTTTGCCTTTGCTGCTTCCGCTACCCCGGGCGCAGCTCCGAAAAAGAAAATGCGCAAATTTTGGGCGACGGCTTCCTGCAGCAAATTTATGAACAAGTCATAACCGGCCACTCTTTCGGGAACTTCATACCCAAGACTGCGACCTGCCCAGACAGTTCCCGCACCATCCGGCAAAACCAAGTCGGCACTTTTGAGTATTTGCAGATAATCTTCATCCTTCTGACCCATCATTATAATTTCCGCGTTCGCAGTGACTACGAAGATTCTTAAGCCGGCGATGACATCGCCTATGATTCGCCGAACGGCGCCTGCCATTGTGTAGGGATGAACAGGTACTCTTAAAATCTCTGCCGCAGGGATTATCTCTGTCATGAGCGTATGCTCCTTCCGGAATATGAATTAAATTCTTTTGGCTTCAGAGGGAACAAGCCGGAATTCGATATCGGGATTTCTGTCAAGAATCCATCCCAGGCTCCACTCGTTATTGATCAGGATGACAGGGCTGTTGTTCTTATCGTAAACAAGCATGCCGTTATCCAAACCTTTCAGGTTTTCAATACTGCAGCTCTTGTCCGTGTAGATCCAGCGCGCAACCGAGTAAGGGAGCTGATTCATTGCAAGTTCGGCACCATATTCGTTGATCAGGCGATATTCAAGAACCTCCAGCTGCAAACTGCCGACAACACCGACAATGAAGCTTTCCAGACCCGTATCTTTCTGTTCGAACACCTGGATGGCCCCTTCTTGAGCCAATTGCATAATGCCCTTAGTGAATTGCTTTCTTTTCAAGGAATTCTTTGGCTGAACCCGGGCGAAAATTTCCGGCGGAAAAACAGGCATGTCTTCAAATTGAATCTTCCAGGCTTCTGAACACACGGTATCACCAATACTGAAAATACCGGGGTCAAAAACGCCGATGATGTCCCCTGGAAAAGCCTCTTCAATTATGGTTCTTTCCTGAGCCAAAAATTGCTGCGGCTGCGAGAGCTTGATTGTCTTTTTCCCTTGTACATGATAAACAGACATACCCTTGCTGAAAACCCCGGAACATATACGCATGAACGAAATGCGGTCGCGATGAGCGGGATTCATGTTTGCCTGTATTTTAAAAATGAAGGCGGAAAATTCTTCATTTTCGGGCTCAATATATTCACCTGATTTTAAAAGCCGTTTTTGCGGCGGCGGCGAGAGCTCTAAGAATTTTTCCAAAAAGGCTCTGACTCCGAAGTTGGTCATCGCGCTGCCAAAGAATAAAGGAGATAATTCGCCTGTTACGACCTTGTTCAGCTCGAACTCATTTCCGGCCATATCTAACAATTCGATGTCATTGCAAAGATTCTCATAGTTTTCTTGACCCATGGCCTTGATTAAAACTTCGTCATGCAATGAACCGGAATAGGATTTTAATTGTTTCGAACCATGGCTTTTATCGCTTTCAAAAAGTTCAACTTGTTTTTTTATGCGATCATAGACGCCGATGTAGTTACCATCGATGCCAATAGGCCAATTCATTGGAAAGGCACGAATGCCGAGCACCTTTTCCAATTCATCCATAAGGTCAAAGGGATTGCGTCCGTATCTGTCGAGCTTGTTGACGAAGGTGAAGATTGGCAAGTGACGGCGATGGCACACCCAGAATAGCTTCTTGGTCTGTTCCTCAACACCTTTGGCGGCATCAATCAGCATAACAGCGCTGTCGGCTGCTAAAAGAGTTCTGTAGGTATCCTCACTGAAGTCCTGGTGACCGGGCGTATCGAGAATGTTTACCCTGTATCCGTCATAGTCGAACTGTAACACGCTTGAAGTAACAGAAATGCCTCTTTGCTTTTCTATTTCCATCCAGTCGGAAACAGCGTGTTTGTTGCTTTTGCGGGCCTTGACAGTACCTGCGAGATGAATTGCGCCACCATAAAGCAGCAGTTTTTCCGTCAGAGTTGTTTTACCGGCGTCAGGATGAGAAATGATGGCAAAGGTACGTCTTTTTTCAATCTTGGTTTTTAGATTATGCATTAACGGAAAGCCCCCTAATCAAGCTTTTGATTTTCATAAATTTTCCACGCTGTAATAATTTGTTCAATGATGTATTCGGGAACAGGTTTTTCGGTTTCCAGTCTTCCCTTCATATTAAACCGAAAGGCTATGTCATCGAATTTCTCCCCACCATAAGTCTCACAGGAAAAAGAGGTTCGCATAAATTCATCCTTAAAGGTACATTCCTTTATAAAATTCTTTTTTCTCTCAAGGTCCCACTTTTTATAAATCCTGAATAATTCCCTTTGGGCCGATTGAGGGATTTCTTCGCTGGTGACCACGACATCATCCATTGCCGAACAATCAAGCAGCTCGTAAACAGCCCCATTCATAAGGGTAATGGTGACGTATGTTGAAAAATCCTTTTCTAAAAATAAGGCGTCTTTAATCTGCCAATGCTGTTTCCATTGCTCGATACAAGAACCACACAACAAGATCGTCTCGCTAATTTTTGAAGACTTGAAATTATCACGATAGTAAATTTTGCCCTGTGCATCATAAGGTTTTCCGCATTCACCGCAAACAAGACTGAGTTCCCTAATCATCAAAACACAACCTCCCATAGACTTGCCCAATATAAAAATAAGCCTTTACGCAATCGCAAAGGCTATCATTCCCAATTTACGCCGAACTGACGATGCGGAGTAAACTTAATACCTTACAGAGTATTTTAGCATATTTTTTCCTGCCTGCAAACTGTTTACTCTCGTTTGTGCAGCTGTTACTGCAAGATAGTGTCAAATAAAGTTCGCAAAAACCATAATACTCCGATAAAAGCTTATGCAGCTAAAAGTTTTTGTTGGATAGCATTAACTATCTCAGGGTTTATATATGAACGGCTGCTTGACCAGTCTTCGCTATATTCAATCATATAACTGGTTACCAGCCGGATATACGAATCCATACTGGGAAATATGCCTACTACTTTTGTTCTCCTACGAATTTCTCTGTT
>JAAYIB010000037.1 GCA_012744295.1 Acholeplasmataceae bacterium | reverse complement strand
GAGTTACGACTTCCTTGCTGATTGCCGAATTATCAATAATTTTTGCCGTGCGGATCATTTTTTCCAGCTCTATTATTCTGCCTTCAACAAAGGCCTGCTCGTTTTTAGCATCGTCATATTCGGAATTCTCGCTGATGTCACCATATGAAATTGCAACCTTTATTCTTTCAGCAACTTCCTGACGCTTTACGGAACGAAGGGTTTCCAGTTCATCTTCCAGCTTTTTCAAACCGGCAAGCGTAAGGATCGTTTCTTTGTCTGCCATATTTAATTGCCCCTTTTTCATCAAAAATTTCGGTACATTCACTGCACTCAATTATAATTTTTCGGGCAGGCCTTGTCAACCTTTAGGCATTCCTGGCACTGAGTCCTATGTTTGCAAAGTGTTGAATGCTTTCTATCTCCTTGTCTGTTACGGGTTTTTCAAAATTGCGGAAACCCGCCAGGCTGAACTCATGCTTCTTGGCCAGATTATAAATGGTATCAATTTGTTCTATGGAAAGATTTCTGCCAAGAGTAAAATTTTCGTAGCGTCCTTCCAAAGCCAAAATCATAGTTTCGGCCATACAGGCATAAGAGGTATGCCTTGGGAATCCGAAGTTAAAACCAAAATCAACATCTCCGGGGACACGAATAACCCCGCCCTCAATGACAAGCACATCTTTACGGACAGCCGACACCTCACGCGATACGTTACGCGGACGAGCCACGTCACAAACAACTGCGCCGCTTTTAAGGTCTTCGGGTTCAATGAGGCAGTCGACTGCGCTGGTTACCGTTATAACTACATCTGCGTCCTTCAGGCTCGCTTTGACATCACCAGAAACATTCACAGAGCCCTGTGCGCAGCTTCTGACCTCGGTGGCCAGTTTTTCAAGCCTGTCCTGCTCGCGTGCAACCAGTGTGATTTCTTTAGCCTCGCGTGCCAGGATTTTCGTGCAGGCAGCACCGATAGAACCTGTTGCGCCGATAATTGACACGTGCGCCTCCTTAATTTCCTTGCCCATCAGTTTCAAGGCCTCACGCGTTCCGGCAAGAGCTGTCGCTACCGTATAACTGTTGCCGCTGGTCACGGCAATATCCACATTTTTGGCAATGGTAATCCCCGCGTCGCCGACAATCGACGTAAAAGCTCCAAGACCCACTATCTTGGCGCCGAGGCCTTGCGCAAGCAGGCAGGCTTCAATTATCTTCTCTGTCACAAATTTCTCAGGCAAGGTAACCATCTGCCTTGCCGTAAGCGGACAGGCGATAAACCAGCCTTCGGCCTCTGCGTAGGGAGAACGGATACCGGTGATGTGTGAAATTTTGAAAGACTTGACATGCTTCATCGTACCTTCAAGCCAAGAGTCCGGAAGATAGCGCATAATCGGAAATTTGCGTGCGAAATCGTCAACAACAAGCGGATGAAGGATAAATGCAAACTTTTCCATTATATTTGCCCCTTTATATTAAAAAATTCAATTGTTGGCTCAATACTGTACTTTTTCAGCAGGATTCCGTAATCTGACGATGTCAATCGTTTGCCGCCGCCATGCAAGGCCACCATAACAGCCTCAAGAACATTGGTGCCGAAGCTGCGTCCGGCAAAACTCGGTGTTGTTGTTATAAGGCAGCTAATCCCTGCCTGCCTAAGAAATTCACGGTCAGCAGACGTAACGGTGTTGGTAATAACATATTTTCCCGGCAGCTTGTCAGGCATGTGTTTCCTGATAAAATGAAAGTCACCCGCAATAATGTCGTTTTCCTCAAAATATTTGCCATAAGCTGCAGCACGCCGTGTCTGCTCCTTGCCAACGGGATAAAACCAACTGACAGGCAGTTTGGTCAAAAGAGGGGCCAACAGACTTGCAAGGCTCGCCAGAGTTTTTAAGGATTTCACAGGCAAATCCAAGCCCAGTCCAAAAATCAGATCGCCAAAGGTCACGTCGGAACCTGCCTCAACAATTGCCTCGGCCATCCCAAAGCGGTCGACGCCGCAAACAAGCAGTACTTTTTTCTTTGAAAAATCAATTATACCGCTTTTTGCCAAATTTGCAACCACTATCCGTTCCAAAGAATCCTTTAAGCCACTGCCGTCAACTACCGGCGTTTTTTTAACGCCGGCGACAAGCGCCGCCGATTCACGAAATGTGTAGCGTCTGCCGCCGGCAAAGATATGAAGGTCTGTCCCTCCGAGCCCCATGGCATCGACTTTCCCATCATATTCGGCAAATAACATTCTTGCTTTTTCCTTGTCGCCGTCAGTACCACGGCGTTCTATCCTTACCTTTTCATCGCCAAAATATCCCTCGGTTACTGCATCCCTTTCACTTGAACCGAGGCTGATGCTGATTACTTGCTTCACGCTTACGGCACCCTCTTAATTTTTTCCATAATATTTTTGATTATGCTTGTTTCAAGATATTTATCTTCCTCAATCGGCGAATCTCCTATCGTGACTCCTATGACATGCTTGTCCAGGAGAGCCTCGGCCAGATTAATTCTCATGTTGGAGGCCGCTACGATTATAACGTCGCTTTCTCGCAGCTTTGCAATGATGCCCGTAACCGCATTGAACAACTCAACACCATTTTTATCCTCAAGAAAGTCCCAGCGCTCTTTTTCGCTGAAAACTACCGTGAATTCTATCCCTTCCTGACGTGCCAGCTGTAAAATTTCCTCTTTGTTGCTGATAGGGAAGGCTACGAGGGCAACACGGCCTCCTTTGCGGATCTCTCCAAGGCTTTCGACTCTTGAAATTAAGGCGCGGTCAACCGCGCAGGCCTTTGCCACTTCCAGCTGTGAAAAACCCTGCATGCGCAATTCCAGAATCGCATCAATCTGCCGGTGTATTTTATTCCTGTTTATTAATTTATCACCAATTCGTACCGGATCCATTATCAACCCTTCTTTGACCACAAAATGAAGTGTGCACATATTGTGCACACTTCATTTTATCACACTTACCGGGCTTTCTCAAGTGTCAGGCCAAACTCACCTGACACTTCATGGCAAAATTTTTTCAAGAAGCGCCATATATTCGCCGACCATGTTAAGACAATCCGCCGGAGTCTCGATGCGGTTAAACCTCGCCCGGTATTCCGCGGCATGAGGAAGTCCTTTAATATAGGCGTTGCTGTGACGTCTCATCTCTTTTACCGCAACCGTTTCACCCTTGTTATCGATTAGCATTGCCAAGTGCCTGCGCATCAGTTCGAATCTTGCTTCAAGACTTACCGGTTCCGGCGGGGCTTCACCAAGCAGCATTGCACGCAGTTCGGAAAAGATCCAGGGATTGCCGTCTGCCGCTCGTCCTACCATCAACCCGTCACAGCCTGTTTCAGCAAGCATTCTCGCTCCGTCGGCCGCGTTTTTAATATCGCCGTTGCCAAAAACCGGAATCCTGACTGCCTCTTTGACAGCCTTGATTACGGACCAGTCTGCCCTGCCGCTGTAAAACTGTTCTCTGGTCCTGGCATGTACAGCCACGGCTGCCACGCCTGCCTTCTCAGCTTTCATGGCAATTTCTACGGCATTGATATTTTTTTCATTCCAGCCGGAACGAAACTTTACCGTAACCGGTATCGTTACAGCCTCAGCCATTCTGGCCAAAATCTCGTAAGTTAGCTCGGGATTCCTCATTAGTGCGGAACCGTCGCCGTTATTAACTATCTTAGGCACGGGACAGCCCATGTTGACATCAATGATATCGGCGCCTGCATTTTCCGCAACCTTGGCCGCCTTTGCCATTTCCCGCGGCTCCGAACCAAAGAGCTGAATCGCTGTCGGCCTTTCCTGCTCGTCGATCGCCAGCAAAGTGAAAGTTTTAGCGTTATTATAAATGATGCCCTTAGCGCTTACCATCTCCGAGACGGTAAAGCCTGCGCCCATTTCCCGACAGATGATGCGAAACGGTATATCCGTAATCCCGGCCATGGGAGCCGGTGCCAGCGGCACCTCTATTTTAAGCTTTCCTATTTTCATCCTTCACCTCAAACACAGAATAAGACCCGCTGCAGCGGGTCTTATTCTTATTTGGAATTTCGTTCATGCAAAATTCTTAAGCCATCCAACGTTAAAAAAGGTTCAACAACGTTTATCAGCTTGGACTCGGCCGCAATGGTATTCGCAAAGCCTCCCGTTGCAATAACGAAAGCCTTGCCTCCGAGCTCGGCCATCATGCGGCTGACGATGCCGTCCATCTGACCGACGAAGCCGTAAATGACTCCTGCCTGCATCGCCTTGACCGTATTGCGGCAAATAACCGTTCCGGGCGTGATCAGTTCTATCCTCGGCAGCTTCGCCGCTTTTTGAAAAAGCGCTTCCGTGGAAATGCCGATCCCCGGAGCAATGGCGCCGCCAAGATATTCTCCGGTCGGCAGCAAGGCACAAAAGGTCGTAGCCGTCCCGAAGTCAACAATTATCATCGGGCCCTTATCCCTGTATTTTTCATAGGCAGCGACCGCATTGACGATACGGTCGGCTCCGACCTCCCTGGGGTTTTCATAACGCAGCTGCAATCCGCTTTTGAGGCCCGGTCCCACTATCATCGGCACAATTTCAAAATAACGTTCGCACATTCTGGTCAGAGGCACCAACAAAGGCGGCACCACCGTTGATATGATAACATCGGTAATCTCATCCATGCCAACGTGACTGTAACCAAACATACTGGTCAGCAAAATACCGTATTCATCCGCGGTCTTTGATCTATCTGTAGAAAACCGCCAATGCACCAAAAGTTCGCTGTCCTGATAGACACCGGCCGCAATGTTGGAATTTCCCACGTCAATAACTAATAACATCCTATTTCCTCCCCACAGGTGGTAAAATAAATACTATTTCTTCGAAGCGCCAAAGAGACCGGCAGCAATGAGCGCCTTCCTTACTTTTACACCGACATAAGTCGCAATAGCTGTTTTAATTATATCAAAAGGCAGAAAAGGTGCAATAGCAAGCAGCAAGGATTTTCCCAATGTCATCGGTTTTTCCAGAAAGTACTCGAAGCTGAGCATAAAACCGGCAAGTCCCAAGGCATAAGCCACCAGCAAGGATGCCAGCAAATACAGAAAGGTTTTGGCATAGCAGGCATTCGGGTCGTTTTGGGTAAGAACGCCCGCCAGCCAGGAACAAACAACGAAGCCGAAAATGAATCCACCCGTCGGCCCGATCAGAATTACTGCTCCAGCCTGTCCTTGGTTGAAGACAGGTAAACCCAAAACACCGAGAATAATCCAGGTCATTATGCTGACAGGACCCCACTTGCTGCCTAGCAAAATCCCGCTGAGCAGTACTACCAAGGGCTGAAGTGTATGAGGAACCGGCCCGATAGGAACTACCACGTAGGAACTGATAATCATAAAAGCTGTAAATATTGCGGCCAGCATCATCTCACGCAGCTGCATCTTCAGTCCTTACCCCCTTCGGCTCCGGTCGACCTTATGGAAACGTCACCGGCTATAACCTTGACCCTTTGCCCTTCTCTCTCCACGATAAGAAGCCCCTCCTCATCAATGTCGAGCGCCCTGCCCTCGTAGGTTTCATTGGGCGCAATCACCAATACGTCCCTGCCAATAGTCACCGACCATCTTCTCCACTCCTCAAGCACGGCGGTAAAACCGACGGCCACAGCCTGCTCGTAGAGCTCTTCCATATTCTTCAATATTAAAGCAAGAAGTTCGGCACGATTGATTTTTTTATCAGTCGCCTCGGCAAGCGATACCGCTGTTTCCCTGATGTCAGCCGGCAGTATCTCCTTTTCAATGCTGATATTGATGCCTGTTCCGATTACAATGTAATTGATGTGTCCGAACTCGGCATTCATTTCGGTCAGAATGCCGACAAGCTTTCTGCCTTTGAACAAAATGTCGTTTGGCCATTTTATTCCTGTGCGTACTCCCGTATAGTCATGAATGGCTCGGGCAACCGCGACTGCAGCCAGCAAAGTACACTTCGGAGCCTCTTGCGGCAAAAAGGGGGGCTTCAGCACAACGGAAAACCATATTCCCCGAGCATAAGGCGAAAACCAGCCTCTCGTCAGACGGCCCTTTCCGGCAGCCTGTTCTTCCGCAAGGCAGAGCAGGCCGTCTTCACATCCGGCACTCGCTCTTTTTTTAGCCGCCTCGTTTGTCGAGGCAACACGCTCTTCATAACACATGTTTCGTCCAAGCCACTTGGTCTTTAGGCGCGGCTCAACCTCCTCAGGACTGATGCTGTCAGGGGAACTCTGCAGGATGTATCCCCTTTTGGGCAAAGATTCTATGACGTAGCCGTTATTCTTTAAGACCTGAACATGCTTCCAGATGGCCGTCCGCGAAACTTTGAGCAAAGAGGAAAGCTCCTCTCCGGAAACCGGTTCGGGCGCGTTTTTTCTTAAGATTTCCAGTATGTGCCTGCGCATTCTATCACTCTCCAGCTTATTGTTATCCATAGAATAACAATAGGTTAACCTATTGTCAAGCGGCAAAAAGCTTCCGCTCAAAACAAAGCGCGCCTCAAATGTCAGGGAAAAACAACATTTGGAAGCGCGCTTCAGAAGAAAAAGCCTTGAATAGTTCCGTTGATATCTTTATTCTTGCGGTGCTGCCGAATGTGCAAGATCGGCTCCGGCCTTGTCAGAGGCAGGCTGCAGGACGTCTCTGGCCGTCTTGACTTCATCTGTTTTATCAGCAGAGGTGCTTGTCGGAGAAAGCGGCAGCGGAATTTCTTGCGGCGGCTCTTGCTTGCCATCGTTTTTCGGCAGTATCTTTCCGCTCTCCATCAATTGCTTGACCTCATAACCTTCGAGCGTCTCCCTTTCAATCAGTGCCTCGGCAATCAAATGCAGCTTGTCCAGGTTTTCCTGCAGCAAAGCAACCGTTCCCTGATAAGCCTCATCGATAAATTTGCGTATCTCCGTATCAATCTGAGAGGCAACTTCCTCGCTGTAATCCTTGTCCCGGCCAATATCACGGCCTAAAAAGACCTGATCCTGTCGATGACCGAAGGTTACGGCTCCGAGCTTCTCACTCATGCCGAATTCGCAAATCATCTGGCGTGCCAGACTCGTGGCCCTTTGCAGGTCATTGCTTGCACCGCTTGATATTTCGTTAAGAACAAGCGCCTCCGCCACGCGTCCTCCCAGGAGAAGTTTGAGCTCATCCAATAGTTCACTGCGTGTCGCATAGTAACGGTCTTCCTTTGGCAGGCTCAGAGTATAGCCTCCGGCACGCCCGCGGGGAATGATCGTGACCTTGTGTACCGGGTCCGTATGATCTAACAGCATGCCGATTAAGGCATGTCCGCCTTCATGGTAAGCCGTGAGTCTCTTTTCGTTGTCGCTGATGACGCGGCTCTTGCGCTCGGGTCCCATCATAACCCTCTCCGCAGCCTCTTCCATCTCGGACATTGTAACTTTCCTCTTGTTGCGTCTTGCTGAAAGCAAGGCGGCCTCATTCACAAGGTTGCTGAGGTCCGCGCCCGTAAAACCGGGCGTTCTGCGCGCCACAACGTCAAGATTCACGTCGTCAGCCATCGGCTTTCCTTTGACGTGGACCTTGAGAATTTCCTGCCTGCCCTTGATGTCCGGGCGGTCTACTACTATTTGCCGGTCGAAACGTCCCGGCCTCAGAAGAGCCGGATCAAGAATGTCCGGCCGATTGGTTGCGGCAATCATGATAATGCCTTCGTTGGCGCCGAAACCATCCATTTCAACAAGCAGCTGGTTCAGTGTCTGCTCGCGTTCATCGTGTCCTCCGCCGAGTCCCGCTCCCCTTTGTCTGCCGACGGCGTCGATCTCGTCAATGAAAATAATGCAGGGGGCGTTCTTTTTAGCCTGTTCAAACAAATCTCTGACCCTGGATGCACCGACACCGACGAACATCTCCACAAAATCCGAGCCGCTGATGCTGAAAAAGGGCACACCGGCCTCGCCGGCAACAGCCTTGGCCAGCAAAGTCTTGCCGGTTCCCGGAGGCCCGAACAAAAGAACCCCCTTGGGAATCCTTGCGCCCAATTCATTGAATTTCTTCGGTTGTTTTAAGAACTCGACTACTTCCTCAAGCTCCTGCTTGGCTTCGTCGGCTCCGGCGACATCCTTGAAGGTAATCTTGACCTTTTCATCACCGTACATTTTAGCCCGACTCTTGCCAAATGACATTACCCGTCCGCCACCGCCCTGGCTTTGCTGCATCAGCAAAAACCAAATCCCGACTATCAGGAGCATCGGCAGCATCGATGAGATTATCGTCATCCACCATGGCGGCTGAGGCGGCAGTTCCGCCTTAATCTCAACATTATGGCGGCGCAGGGTGTTTATTAATTCCGGGTCGTCAGGCGCAACCGTAGAAAAATCGGCACCGGACTTTAGCTTGCCGGCAATGGAACGCTCAACTATTTTTACATTCTTGACTTCATCCTGCTGCACTTGCTGGATAAAGCTGCTGTATGAAATATCCGTCTTGTTGACGGTACTGGCAGAATAATGTTCAATTATCCAAATCGCTACTATGATTATCAGCAAATAAAAGCTGACATTTCTGAAAAACTTTGCCACAAAAAAATCCTCCTCTCTGAAATTACTTAATCGTTTATCTAATAATCATACACTAATCTATTTTTACGGACAAGCAAATTTATTTCTTGGCAAACACTGACGGTCTCAAAATCCCGATAATCGGAAGGTTGCGGTAATCTCCGGCGAAATCCAGGCCATAGCCCACGACAAATTCGTCAGGTATTTCAAAACCAACATAATCAGCGTCCATTTCATTAACACGCCGCGAGCCCTTATCAAGCAATACCGCGGTCTTGATGGACAAGGGCTTCCTTGTCTCAAGCAGGTTTGTGATTTTTTCCAGCGTAAGCCCCGTATCAATGATGTCATCAACGAGCAGAACGTGCTTGCCCGCTATGTTCTCATCAATATCCTTGGTGACGTTGATGCTGCCGGCGCTCGTAGTTGTGTTGCCGTAAGATGAAGAAATAAGGAAATCAAGCCTGACAGGCAGGTCTATATGTTTGGTCAGCTCGGCGGTAAAATATACAGCTCCCTTCAGCAAGGAAACAACTACCAATTCCTGGCCCGCGTAATCCCTGGTAATCTGCTCACCCAGTTCCACAACTCTTTTGTAGATTTCCTCCTCGCTGAATAACACCTGCTTAATGTCCTTATGCATTGCGTGATCCTCCCTTTGTAACTTCTAATACAAGCCATTCGGCAAATTTGCGGTCTTTTTTCCAGCCTGCGGACTTTCCGTCTATCAGCCAAAGCACATTCTGTCCAGAACAAACAAGCAAAAGCTTGTCGCGTTCAGCCCGTGGTACTTTCTTGTCGATCAGATATTTTTTCAACTTCTGCCGGCTGCCATTCTTAGTTTGAAAGCAATCACCGCTGCGCCTTGTACGCACCTCTATTATACCAGCAACGAGGCTTATCGGATACACCGCCCTGCCAGGTCCGGCCTCCGGTTCTTCACCGAATGCGGCCATCGCCGTCAATTGCCGCCCGTCCGGCAGGCAAACTTGCCCAGGTATGCCTACTGCCGCGCAAAAAGAAGCATCTTCCATTGGTTTTCGAACGGTCTTGGAACCGCCAAACTGTAAGAAGCCATAGGCATAGGTTGCTTTGAGTCCGGGCAAATGCAAGGACGCGCCGCTGCGCCCGGCCATAATCAATCCGGCCATAGCCTCGACGTGCTTGCTGCCAAGTTGTCCCGCGCCTGACAACGACGCCGCTTCAAAAGCTCCCTTCAGCACCCTTGAGGCAATAGGAACAGCTAATGCTTCAAACTCCCTGACGTCAAGCGTACAGACCTCGCCCGTTTTTTTAAAATTACGCGCAAGGAAATCCGTGGACAGACTGCAGAGAAATTCCTGATCCTGAGCCGCAAGCTGCGCCGTTCTCGCCAAAGCCTCCCTGATTCTGGGGTTATAGGTTTCCAAAAGGGGCAGAAGCTCCTGCCTGATCCTGTTACGCTTATGTTCGAGACAATCGTTAGTATAATCAATACGCCAGATAATTCCGCGTTCTCGGCAATACGTCTCAAACTCGCTTCTTGTTGCCGCCAGGAACGGTCTTACGATAAAGCCGTTTCTTTGCAGCATTCCGCGCAGGCCCTGCGTTCCCGTCCCGCGCAAAAGGTTAAGCAAAACTGTTTCAGCCTGGTCGTCCTGATGGTGACCTGTAATGATCGCGAGCGCACCGCACTCGAGGCGTTTTTCTTCCAGGGCCTTATATCTGAGCAAGCGGGCAGCTTCTTCCACGGAAAGCCTTTCACTTGCCGCATAGCTTCTAACATCAATGTCCGACCTCAGAAAAGGCAGGTTTCTCGCCCGGCAGAAAGCCTCAACAAAAAGGGCGTCCTCCTCAGCCTCCGAGTCTCTGAGATGATGCTGCACGTGGCAGACGAAGACCCGCCAGCCCTCCACCGCAGAAGCTTCCCGCAGCAAGTCCGTCATGGCAAGGGAATCAGCTCCTCCGCTGCAGGCAGCAAGCAAAATCGAGCCGGCGGGAAAGAGTTCTTGTTTTATTAACATGCTCATCAGCCTGCGGCCGACATCATTTGCGGACATGCTGCCTCCTAAAAGCAAAACGGGCACTCCGAAAGAAGTGCCCGATGTATCATAATTTAATCGTTTTTGCGGCTAGCACCGCGACCACCGCGTTTTGATTCCGTATTACGTTTCAGATCCAACAATCTATCATCACTGTCTTTTAGAAATCGTGACAACTTGTCTTCAAAAGTAAGCGTCGGCACCGGCTTCGGAGGCATTGGGCGGCGTTCAAGCGGTTTTTTCGGAGCAGGAGGCGGCATCAACTGCTTTATTGACAGGCCAATCTTGCCCTTCTCGTCGATGGAAAGAACCTTGACAGTTACCTTGTCCTTTTCCTTAAGAAAGTCATGAACGTCTTTTACATATACATTAGATACCTCGGAGATATGGATAAGGCCGACCTTACCCTCAGGCAACTGCACGAAAGCACCGAAATTAGTTATTCCGGAAACTTCGCCTTCCACGATAGCGCCAACTTCAAGAGCCATAAAGATCAATGATCCCCCTTACAAATTTTGTTCTTGCGACTAATTATAACCTTCCGAACAAACAAGTGTCAACCGTAAAAAACGGCTTACGGCGCATTCTTGCCCTGCTTGCTTTCTTTTTCCTCGATTATGAAAAGCGGCACTTCATCCTTGCCAACCATGTTGTGCTCTTCACGTGCCAATTTCTCAATGTAATTCAAGTCATCAAGTCTTTTACGCTCGGCTTCCAGGGCCTTTTGTTCCTGCTTCAACGCCTCAATGCGCTGACGGGTCCTGTCCAATTCCTGATTAACCCTGTAAATGCTGTATTCCTTATGGGCCAGTGCCAGGAGAAAGCCTGCAACGAGAAACAGCACCAGCAATTTAAAGCCGTCAACGCGACGGTGTTTTTTCCTAATCATTTTTACCTTTCACGCTCCGCTAAGATATTTGTTATAGTATACCATTTGCCCGCGTGTTTGTAGATAGATAAAAAAACAACCTGTCAGTTACCTAACAGGCTGTAAAAGCATACCGACAGACCTTATTTCTTCTTGTTTACGGCATCCTTAAAGCCTTTGCCCGCCTTGAAAGCAGGTACGGTTGCCTTGGCAATCTTAATTGCTGCGCCTGTGCGTGGGTTTTTACCCGTACGGGCAGCGCGGACGCGCGGTTCAAAAGTACCGAACCCGATCAATTGAACCTTTTGTTTTTTGGCAACGGTTGCTTTAACTGTCTCGATAAAAGCGCCTACTGCCTTTTCAGAGTCTTTTTTGGTCATACCGGTTTTTTCCGCAATAGCTGCAATCAATTCACTTTTTTTCACAATGAATCCTCCTTGTTTGTTATTTGTACAAGGCCTGTGCCGTGTACATTACCAACTTAAGCCTATAATTCGTTGTTTATTGCGTTATTCCTGCTTGCAAGTCAAGCTTTTTGCGGTTTTTTTAACTTTTTTTTGATTTTTTTGCTTCCTGCCACAGTTTTTCCAGTTCAACAAGCGAAAAATCTTGCCAATCCTTGCCCGAAGCCCTGACTTTATCCTCAACATAAGTGAATCTTTCGACAAACCTGTTGTTAGTCCTGTTCAGCGACGTTTCCGGTTCAAGACCTAAATGTCTGGCATAATTGACAACGGCGAAAAGCAGGTCTCCTGTTTCCCATTCACAATTTTCAGTATCGCCGGCTACTGCCGCTTCCCGCAGCTCTTCGAGTTCCTCGAGGACTTTTTCCCACGCCCCCTCAGGCTTTGGCCAATCGAACCCGACTCTGGCTGCTTTGGTTTGCAGCTTATAGGCGCGCATCAAGGTCGGGAGCCCCGGCGACACTCCGTCCAGCGCTTGTTTCCTGTCTTGTTTTTCTTCGGCTTTGATTGCTTCCCAGTTTTGGATAACCTCTTCGGCATTACTCACCTCGACAGTTCCAAAAACATGAGGGTGGCGCGTGACTAATTTGCCGACTATGCCGTCAATGACGTCCTGCATTTTGAAACAACCTTCCTCTTCGGCAATGCGTGCGTGAAACACTACCTGTAAAAGAACGTCTCCCAGCTCTTCCTTCATGCCCTCTTCGTCCTTGTTGTCTATCGCCTCAAGCAGTTCGTAGGTTTCTTCTATCAAGCCCCTGCGAATGCTGGCATGCGTTTGCTCGCGGTCCCAAACACACCCGCCCGGCTCTCTCAAGGTTTTGACGACTTCGATCAGAGGGTTCAGATTAAGTTTGCCCCTTGCTGCTGCAGGCACGAAAACAGATGTCAGATGATCAATGTTCTTCTGACGGTCCAATTCGAATAATTTGATGGCCCTGCATTCCTCGTCGGCAAGACCGAGATTGCGCATGAAAAAGATTTCCTCTTCGTCCCCCAGCGCCTCCATCAGGTTCAGCTTAAGCTCGGCTGCGACCAACCTGCTATAAACCTGCGTTATGATCAAGGGATACCTGCCCGCCGCCAGCACTGCTTCCCGGTCTGAGGCGTCGGCTATTCTGAGACCGTTGACCGGGTCAAGGTTAAGCCGCACGTATGCCAAGTCCAGAAAACTTATTGCGGGTAGGATTGTCAGAGGCAACTGTCTTGCCTCGCAGGCCGCTCTTAATAAAAGGACCGTTCTCTCGGCTACAAGCGGACTGCCCGGCACCGCAAAGACCGTATCCCGCTCTGCGGCTTCCTCCAATACATAAGCCACAATTTTTTCGTAAACTTCTTCAAAACTGCGGCCTTCTTCATAAAATTTATCGCAGCTGCCGAAGCTCAGTCCTTCCATTGACAGTTCTTCAACGGCCGGATGTTTGGACGTCCGCATAATGATTCTGGCGCTCTTGCTGAGCTTTGCCCTGGCCTCAAGCGAAAGCAAGCCTGCGCCGCCGGGTCCCAGCCCGACAATGGTAAGACTGCTCATATTTACTATTCCTCCCTGATTATCTTAGCATTTTTCAAAAAAACAAGTAATTTCGGCCCCAGCCAAGGCAGCCTGGCGACTTCCGAAGCTGTAATACCGCCGCTTATAACAAGCAAGGCAAAATAAAGAGCTGCACCGCTGAAAACAGCCGCCAGCGTTCTTAAGGAGTTTCCCTGCACACTTAGCAGCAGCAAGTCCCGGGCGTAAAAAAGGTATAACCCCATCAAGGCAGCGGCACCGGCTATGTTTAAAGCTTTTTTCCAAGGAAAGGCAAATGCCGGATATCTGAACAAAAAAAGCAAATTAAGAATCGCCGCCAGCCCGAAGTTAACATTCGTAGCCCATGCGGCTCCGATGATGCCAAATTCCGGCAGAGCGGTCCAGGACCAGACAAGGTAGGTTTTAACAAGGGCACTCGCAACCATGTTGAACATAGGAATCATAGCCATGTTCATACCTTGGAGCATTCCGGTCGTCACCTGATGCAGCCCCAGAAGGCAGATGCTTGGAGCAAGATGCGCGATGGACGGCGCTGCCTTCACTGTTCCATAGAGCAGCCTTGCAATAGGTTCTGCCAGAACCGCCAGGCCGACTGCTGCCGGCAGAGTGAAGAGGAGGCAAAGTCTGATTGCCGTCAAGGACTTTTTGGCAGCCAGATCGGCACGCTGCAACGCATGTGCCTCCGAAATAGCCGGCACAAGACTAGCCGCGAGAGAAGCTGTCGGAATGGTTGCCAGCATGACAAGCGGCAGACCCATACCGGCAAAATACCCGAAAAGCGTGGTCGCCTTTTCAACCGCATATCCGGCCGTTTCCAGCCTTCCCGGCACAATCAGCATATCGATGCCGGTCACAACGGGCATCATCATGTTTGCGGCCGAGACAGGCAGTGCGAGCCTACTAAGACGGACAGCAATCTCGCGAACGCTTTCTGCAGGAGCTCCGCTTTCCGCCGCAAGCTTTTGGCGTTGCTGCCTGCGATAGCCAATGTAAAAAAAACATAAGACAAAAAGACCCGTGACCGAGCCCGGTACGGCGCCAAAGGCAGCGCCGGCCGCGGCGTACTCCAGCCCCTTGGGCAGGAGAAAAAAAGCCAGTACAAGCATGGCAACAACCCTGACAAATTGCTCCAGAATTTGCGAGACCGCAGGCGGCTTCATCATTTGGAAACCTTGGAAATAGCCGCGGAAGCTGGCCAGAATGGTAGCAAAGAAAACAGCGGGCGTAAGCGCCACCAAAGCAAAGTAGGCACGTTCGTCCCTGATGATGTCACTCGCAACCAAAAATTCTGCCGCAAAATAAAGTGCCGTCGCAAAGACGAGGCCGGTTGCAGCCATTAAGGTCAAAGAAACTCGAAAAACCCTGTTGGCGCCGGCAAAGTCGCTTTTCGCTGCTTTTTCCGCCACTATTATTGAAATAGCAATGGGAATGCCTGCGGAAGAAACGGAAACCATCAATAAATAAACAGGGTAAGCCATTTGATAAAGGCCTATGCCTTCGCCGCCAAGCAATCTGGATAGCAATATGCGGTTTACGGCGCCGATAATTTTGACCATCAATCCTGCAACGGTTAAAATAAGCGCCCCACGCAAAAATTTGTCCTTTACCACTGACGGCTGCCCCTTTCCGCTTTTCTCTTAATTATAAAACAACGACTGACGCCTGTACAATTATTCATTTCTGACAAAACGCAGCAAGGTTTTTTCCAACCAGGTCAAAATATCAGTTTTCAGCCGGCCGGTCCTTAAGATTAGCTGTGCCTGTTTTCCGTTCCGAAATTTAGCAGCGGATCCGTTTTCCCGGATAACCGCGAGCAGTGCTTCAGGATCAGCCAAGGTTTGCTCCGCAAAAGAAATACACACCTCTCCCCGCTTGACCGCAATGCCGGCAATCCTGACTTCACGGCAAACGCTTCTTAAAACGGCAATTCTCCAGAGCGTCACAACCTGGTCCGGAGGATTGCCGAAACGGTCGATGATTTCATCCATTAAATCTTCCTTTTCCAGATAACGCATTTCAGCAAAACGCCTGTATAGTTCCAGCTTGTAGCGCGGGTTGTCGATATAGACGTCCGGAATGTAGGCTTCTTCCGTAATTTCGAGCACCGGATCGGCCTCGGCTTCCCCGGGCGCCTTCCCGTCTTTCATCTCGAGAATGGTTTTTTCGAGCAAGTCACAGTAAGCGGCAAAGCCGATACCGGCAATATGTCCATGTTGCTGGGCACCTAACAGATTGCCTGCGCCGCGTATTTCCAAATCTCGCATGGCGATACGGAAGCCTGCTCCCAGTTCGGTGAAATCCTTGATTCCCTGCAGCCTTTTTTCAGCAATTTCACTAAGCGACTTGTTCTTTTTATAAACAAAGTACGCATAAGCGAGGCGTGACGAGCGGCCTACCCTGCCGCGCATCTGGTAAAGCTGAGAAAGACCGAAGTTTTCCGCACCGTCGATAATGATGGTGTTGGCCATAGGTACGTCGAGCCCGTTCTCAATAATCGTCGTGCTGAGCAGGACGTCGAACCTCCCTTCGTAGAATCCGATCATCGCGTCTTCGAGTATTTCTTCCGGCATCTGTCCGTGGGCGACGCGCACGCTTATACCGGGAACAAGCTCCCGGATTTTGCGGGCCTGAGCTTCCAACGCCTGAACTCTGTTATGCACGTAATAAACGCGGCCGCCTCGGCGTATCTCTCTTTCCAGCGCCTCCTTGATCATCGCCTCGTTGTATTCGGCAACATAAGTCTCAACCGGCAGTCTGTCCTCAGGCGGCGATTCAATAATACTCATGTCCCTTCCGTTGACAAGTGCCAGATGAAGGGTGCGGGGAATCGGCGTCGCCGAAAGGGTCAACACGTCCACTCCGACAGTCCATTTCTTGATTTTTTCCTTCTGAGCGACGCCAAAACGCTGTTCTTCGTCGATAATCAATAAGCCGAGCTCGTTGAACCGGACGTCAGCCTGCAGTATTCTGTGCGTGCCGATAAGAACGTCAACGAGCCCTGCACCAAGCTTCTTCAGCGTTGTCTTCTGCTCCCTAAGGCTGCGGAACCTGCTGATCAATTCGACGTTCACACCAAAAGGCTCCATTCTTTGGGTGAAAGTCATAAAGTGCTGCTGTGCCAAAACGGTTGTAGGCACCAAAACCGCAACCTGCTTTCCGTCCATCACGGCTTTAAAAGCGGCTCTTATCGCCACCTCCGTTTTGCCGTAACCAACATCTCCGCACAAAAGCCTGTCCATTGGCATGGGCTTTTCCATGTCGCGCTTGATTTCCTCAATCGCCTGCAGCTGGTCGGGCGTCTCTTCAAAGGGAAAACTTTGTTCAAAGTCCTTCTGCAGTTCGTTGTCCGAGGCAAAAGCATGGCCGGGCACAATCTTTCTTTGCGCATATAGCCGCAAAAGCTCCGCAGCAAGTTCGGTAATCGCCTTTTTTGCCCTTGTTGTCACCCGCTTCCAATCCGAGCCGCCCATCCTTGAAAGCCGTGGTGCCTGCCCTTCGTTTCCTACGTATTTGTGAAGGAGGCCGACCTGCTCAACAGGTACGTAAAGCTTGTCCTCGCTTGCATACATTACCAACAGGTAGTCCCGATGCACGCCGCCGACCAAAAGCGTTTCGACACCGATATAGCGTCCAATCCCATGAACTGCGTGCACTACATAGTCGCCGGTTTTAATTTCGGAAAAAAATTGGATTTTAGCGCCGCTCTGTTTGTGCTTGATGCGTCTCTTTTTCTGAACTCCGAAAAGATCGTTTTCTGTAAGAAGCAGCCACTTTTCGTCCCAGAAGCGAAAACCCGCCGTCAATTCCCCCGCAAAAACAGTTATTTTACCTGCCCGCGGCAGACAGCCTTCCCTGACAAATACCGCAGGTAAGCCCCTGCTCTTCAGACTTTCGGTTAATCCTCCCGCTTTTTCGCCGCTGCCCATCATGATAATTGGTTCGACGCCTTCTTTCAGCCACCCTTTCAGATCGGCCGTTAAAAGTTCATTGTTTTTGTTGTAGGGAGCGACAGTCCTGATGGGCATCGTTATTGCCTGCTGTCTGTCAAAGTGCTGGTGCGGCAGAGTCGACATGCTGATGCAGCCGGTTTTCTGCAGCTGCTGCTGCAGATACTCGGGTGACAAAAGTCGCTCAAAGTCTTTTCCGTTTTCCCCGTAAAGATTACGCAGCATCTCGGAAAACCTTAAAGGCTCGTCGACAAAGACGTGCGCCGACGTCGCCAGATAGGAAAAAACAGCACTGTCCTCCTGTCTTGACGTGCCAGTCATCGCCACTATCTCGGCAAGACTCCTTGACTCGAGAGCGCGCTGGGATTTCAAATCAAAGCTTCGCACAGCATCAACAACATTGTCAAACCACTCGATTCTGACCGGGTCGGACTCGTTAATCGGATAGATGTCCATAATGTCGCCGCGAAGGCAAAACTGTCCTAGTGTGTCGACCTGTTCCGTTCGTTCGTAACCCATTGACACTAATTTTGCAATTATATCCTTTTGCTCCGCTTCTTCTCCGATTCTGATAAAAAGGCTGCTTCCGAGCATAGCCTCGGCAGCCGGCAACTTTTGCAGAAGGGCCTCGGCAGTGACAAAGATGATGCCGAACGACTCGCTCTTCATTGCTCTGAGTGCCATTACTCTTGCCGCTGCAACTTCCTGGTTCTTGGCATCGGCTTTGACCTCGGTCAGATTTTCCGGAAAAAGCTCGTACATGGCCTTTCCCGGGAAAAAATAATTGAGCTCGCGGCGATAATCGCGCACCTCGTCCCTGCCGGCAAGCATAAAGACAAGAGGTCCCGGCTGCCTGAAAAAGCCCGACAAGGCAGCAGCAAAAACAGTCTTTTGTACGCCGCTAAGCCCAAAAACATTAAGGCCCCGCGCACCCTCGAGCATTTTTGCCGCTTCACGAACGCTATCAACTTTTTGTATAAGGGTGAGCAACTCTTTGTGCATCTTTATCTGCGCCTTCCCGCCGCGTTAAAAAAGGGCTTCAGCCAAAGCCAAAACCCTTCATTATCCTGTGAGCAAAACCGAAAATGGTTAACCTTAAAGCTTAATTTCAATGTTGTTCCTGTCAAAAGTGTGCACGGCGTCAATAAAGCGAACCGTTCCTGTCAGATAGCGCATGGAAATCGTATGCGTACGCACACCGTTTCCAAAATAACTAAGCCCGTTCAGCAAGTTGCAGTCGGTTATTGCCGTCGAGGTAAACATGCAGTCATCACCCTTGACCAGGTCTTCAAGCTTCAGAACCCGATTAATATCTCCGATACCCATCTTCAGGCAGCGTGCAACCTGTTCGTCATTCTCCGGTGCCAGCTTGCCTTGGAAGTCACCGCCCAGGCATTTGATCGCCGCCGCGGCCAGTACTCCTTCGGGGGCTCCGCCTTTGCCTACGTACATATGCACTCCTGTTCCTTCTATGCCGGCATTGACTACCGGATTGACGTCTCCGTCAGTGATTAATTGAATGCGTGCTCCTGCCCTACGGATATCCTCAATAACGCCCTGGTGTCTCTCCCTGTCGAGCACAACTACCGTCAGATCCTTGACGCCGCGTTCCAGAGCTTTGGCAACGCGCTCGAGGTTTTCCTTAATCGGAGCTTCAATGTCAATGCAGCCTCTGGCACGAGGTCCGACAGCTATCTTGTCCATATACATGTCGGGCGCATGCAAAAGACAGCCGCGAGGGGCGATTGCAATGACGGCAATTGCGCCCGGCTGTCCTTTCGCTACGAGGTTGGTGCCTTCAACAGGATCCACCGCTATATCAACTTCCGGTCCGCCGCAGCCGACCTTCTCTCCAATATAAAGCATCGGGGCCTCGTCCATTTCACCTTCACCGATGACAACCGTACCGCTGATGTTGACAGTATCGAACATCTTGCGCATTGCGTCAACGGCAAGCTGGTCCGCGCCATTCTTATCCCCTCGTCCCACGCTGTGACCGCAGGCCATGGCAGCAGCCTCGGTGACTCTTACAAATTCCATTGATAATTCTCTATTCATTCCTAATCACTCCTTTTAGGTATTGACAGCTCACGTGTTAATAAACCTTCAATTCTAATAAATTATTACACTTTATACACATTTCCGCAAGGGAAATCAGCCCAGGCTGAAAAGCAGCATTTTTGCCGCAAGATAAGCAGGCATCATAACAACAAGGGAAAGCAGGAAGATACTGAAGGCAACAACGGCAGCTGCCCTGAAAAAACTAACCAGATAAACTACCTGAAGCGCCCGCGTTATTAAAAAGAACCACCAAACAAGACCGGCCAAGGCCGCCGCAGGTATGAGGGACAGCCAGAGTCCGCCAAATCGCACACCTAAAAGAGCCACCGGCGTCAACACCAGATAAGGCAGAGCGGTAAAACCCAGGATACAAAGAAAGCTGCGGATATCTCCACCCGGCGCTCCGCAAATGTCGCTCAGCCCGTGCAGAAAACAGCCATAGCAAGCCAAAGCCACTATCTTTACCGTTAAAATGCCCGCCAGAACGGCAAAGCGCACTGCGAGAGGCTGCTCAGCCAAAATCACATTGGTAATAACGCCAAGGAAGGCACCTGCACTGATAATAAAATAAAAGAGGCTTCTCCACATGGTTGGCTTTTTCGCCAATTCAGCCATTCCCTGCTTAGGTGCGAACAAAACATCAAACGACTTTCTTCTCATGGCCTTCACCCCTCGGCATGCGGCGTCCTAAGCTGTAAGGAACGGTTGCCGCCGTTGATGCTTCCTGTAATCCTCTCCACGATAATCTCGGCAAACTTGGCTCCCCATAATGACTGCCAAGGTTTTTGCCTTTTGTATTCCTTAACCTCAGGGGTACCCTCTACGCCTATAAGCTTCCCGGTTGCGTCAAGAGCATCATAATAGTTGCCGATTTCATCGACAAGACCCAGTTCTTTGGCCTGTCTGCCCGTATAAACCCTGCCGTCGGCAAGAGTTCTGACTTTTTCCGCCGGCATTTTTCTGCCCTCGCTGACAACGTTCACGAACTGGACATACATTTCGTTAACCATTTTTTGCAGAATATCGCGTTCCGACTTGGTCATTGGCCGCTCGTTGGACAGGATGTCCTTGTATTCGCCGCTCTTGATCTTGGTTCCGTAAACACCTATTTTTTTATACAGCTCTTCCGTGTTCAGATAAGGAATATATACTCCGATGCTACCCGTCAGAGTTGAAGAATTGGCATAAATCCTGTCACTGCACGCAGCAAGCCAATAACCGGCCGAAGCAGCCGTGTCACCCATCGATGCCACCACGGGTTTACCTGTTTCCTGCTTCAGGCGCATGATTTCCCGGGCAATCTCTTCGGCCGCGGTCACGCTTCCCCCCGGCGAGTTGATGCGCAGCAAAATCGCCTTCACGCTCTTATCCTTGGCTGCCGCACGAATTTCCGACATAATTTTACCGGTCGACGCTACGTCCTCGTCAAAAAGACCTTCGGCAGGATCTCCGGCCATAATCGGCCCTTCGATCTTGATCACGGCAACGCGGTTGCCGACAGGCACAACGGGTTCCGCGTTATTGTTGTGTC
>JAAYIB010000036.1 GCA_012744295.1 Acholeplasmataceae bacterium | reverse complement strand
TACGGCAGGCTGCGACGCGGTAAGCCCTGTCGGCGCGCTGCTTATAGGAGTTATTGCCGGTATTGCGGTTGTTTATGCAGTGGAATTCATCGACCAGGTACTTAAAATCGATGATCCCGTCGGCGCTGTCGCCGTCCACGGCGTCTCGGGAGCGCTTGGCACGATTCTTACCGGTTTGTTCGCCCTTGACGGCGGCCTTATCTACAGCGGCAGCACCCAAATGCTGCAAACACAGCTCATCGGCGTTGTCTCTGTCGCCGCCTGGGTTTTGACTACTATCACGATCGTCTTTACCGTCATCGATAAATCCGTCGGCCTGCGTGTCAGCGAGGAAGAAGAGATTTGCGGCCTGGACCTGGAAGAACACGGTTTAGTCAGCAGCTATGCCGACTTCATGCCCTCCGCCGAACGCGACGGGTTGCTGACAAAGCATGACGGCACGCGCGTCGTGCCGCTTGAGCGGGCTGTTCCCGTCATCAGCATGCCTGTACAGCCATCTGTTACCACAGACGGACATAAACTCTCCAATGTCTGCATCATAACAGCGCAAACACGCTTTGAAGCACTGAAAACCGCGCTGGACAGGCTTGGCATCACCGGCATGACAGTTACCAAGGCTCTCGGTTACGGCATCCAGAAAGGCTATACCGAACTCTACCGCGGCGCCGAGGTTCCTACGCGCCTCCTGCCAAAGGTCAAGGTTGAGATAGTAGTCTCAAAAATCCCGGTGAGGGACGTCATCGAGACTGCCAAAAGCGTGCTTTACACCGGCAAATACGGCGATGGCAAGATTTTCGTCTACGATGTCGAAAACGCCGTCAAAATCCGGACCGGCGAAGAAGGCTATGACGCACTGCAGGACAGTGAAATAGAGGAAATTCCGGAGTGAGAAGAAAAAATAAAGCGCGGCTGCAATTGCAGCCGCGCTCTTGGCTTTAAAGCTCTATCAGTTCGTAGTCCCTGCTCCCCATGCCGATTTTTTCAGCATAGGCCAGCGCCTTTTTGCCGTCAACATAATCATGCACCGACATAAACTTGTCAACCCCGGCCGGCACAGCCTTACCCAGCACTGAATTGGCCAAACCCTCGGCCGCTGTCACAAGGTCGTAGGCAGCCTGGTCGATGGCGACGGGATCCGTTGAAGCCAGAAAACCGATGTCGGCAACTATCGGGGCGTCACTCCAGGGCACACAGTCGCAGATCGGCGTCACGTTTACCAGCATCGTAACATAGCCGACCTTTTTCTTTTTGTTCGCCACCGCACCGTAGGCGTATTCCACCATGCGCTCCAGAAAGGGGTCGATTTCAGTTTCCCAATCGATGTAAATGGTCTTTTTCGGGCAAACAGTCAGGCATTCGCCGCAGCCGATGCACATTTCGGGATTTATCTCAGCCTTATTTTCAGGGTCCATGCTGATGGCGTGCTGCGGACAGACCCGCACACAGGCGCCGCAGCTGACACAGCCTTCCTTCTTGACACGAAAGCACAGCTCGTGCTGTTCCTTTTTTCCGACGGCCGGTGCGCAGCCCATCGCGAGATTTTTCAGCGCTCCGCCGAAACCTGCCAGCTCGTGTCCCTTAAAATGCGACACGACAATCATACTGCCTGCTCCGACAATGTCTCCCGCGATATGAACCTTGTCAAAATGACGCAGGTTTACTTCCACATCTACGGTGTTGCCGCCATGAAGGCCGTCCGCAACAATGAAGGGCGCGCCTGTTACCTCCATCCCGAAACCATGTGCCAGAACCGTTTCCAGATGACTGACGGCATCATGCCTGCTGCCGGAGTAAAGGGTATTGGTGTCTGTCAGGTAGGGACGGCCTCCGGCCTGCTTCACACGATCGACAAGCTGCCTGACAAGCAGGGGCGAAACGTAGGCATCGTTGCCCTCCTCTCCTACATGCAGCTTGACCGCGGTCGGTTCGTTTGCGCCAATGAAGTCGGCAAAGCCGGCTATGTCAAAAAGCCCTCTGATTTTGGCGCTCTTATTAGTGCGAGGCCCCTTGCTGCGCAGGTAGGAAATGTAAACCTTGCTTTTGTCGGTCATGTTAACGCCTCCTTGTCTGTTCTTGCAATAATGTATTGATTGCTTCCTAAGAAATATTATTCGCATTGAAGCCTTTTTTACCTGCCCGCAAGCAGCCCCGGCAAATACAAATTTTCCGCGTAAATTTTCGGTTCGCCGATATTTCTCGATTTGACAAAGGTGCCGTGGCAGTCGCTGCCGCCGCTTATCATCAGATTGTTGCTCCGACAATATGCAAGCAGGCTCCTTGTTTCCTCCTCGTTATGCCGGGAATGATAACATTCGAAGCCGTCAAACTTCTCGGCAGAAAGCTCCTGCATCGTTTTCGTTAGGCCAGGCCCGTGCATCTCGCTGGCAGCGTGCGCAAGCAGGGCAATCCAGCCCGCATTGTGTATGATGTCGATGGTTTCGCCGATACTTGAAAAAACAGGAAAGCCAAGCTTGTTTTCGGCAGTAAAGATCCTCTCGAAGAAATCTCCCACATCCCGGCAAAGCCCTTTGTCCTGAAGATAGCAGAGCGCCTTCCAGCCGCCGCGGCGGCGGTCATGACTATAGTCGCGAAACTCCTTCAGGGAAACAGGCCAGCCCTTGTCGGCAAGAATGCCGATGCTGTCCTCGTCCTTTTTCGCCAGCAGGGAATCGTTGTGCGCTAAAAGTTCAAGCAGCCGTACGTCTGTAATATCGATACCATAGCCGAGAACGTGAAAACAGGTTTCTCCCTTGGTCACAGATATTTCCACACCGGCAAGAAACCTGATATTAGCTTCACCGGCATATTTTTCGGTTTCGGCTATGTTGGCCACGCTTTCGTGGTCGGTCAGCGCCATGGCACCGAGTCCCGCCGCCTTGGCGGCGGCAACAAGCTCGTGCGGCAGCCAGGTACCGTCCGAGGCTGTACTGTGAAGATGCAGATCAGCACGGATCAAATGCATTATTTAACCTCCTATTGTCTTCTTGTATAATCCCAAACAACATAATTGGCCAGCGCATCCTCTTCGGGAGTTGCCGGATAAGGATTGTCAAGCACGTTGACGAAGCTGAGCCCTTCGGAGAAATAATAGGCTTTGCCGCCAAAATAGCCGAGCGCAAAAGGAATTTCCACGGTTTTAAGCAGATTTCTGCCCAGAAAGTCAGGCGGCGCAGCAAGGCCCATCAGAGGCAGCAGCGTCGGTGCAAGGTCTATCGAACTCGCATGCTCGGCAGTTTTCAAAGCGTCAAGCGGCTCAAGATTCTTCGATACGAAAATCAGAGGGATTGGCGCAATGCTCTGAGTATCGGCGGCCGCAAGCACCAGCTCCTTATACTCGCCTCCCGAATGGGGGTTGTGGTCACTGGTAATGATGAACAACGTTCGTTCGTCAAAAAGGCCCTTCTCTTCAAGCGTTCGGAAAAATTCCCTGAGCGTGTGGTCAACCCAGTGCATGCCCCGGACTGTCGCGTACTTGCTGTCACGCACCGCCGGCGGCATCTCGGCCCAGGTCAGTCCGTAATAGGGATAAGGCTGGTGCATGTCAAGAGTCTTTGTCACCAGAAGCATTTTGTCCCTGCGGGCGTTTTCCAGCAATGAAGCTGTTTCCTTATACATTACGTCGTTGTGAAAGCCCCAGCCCGTAGCGCCTTTATAACCGCGCTCCTCCAGGTATTCCCTGGCATAATACTCCTTCATGCCGAACACCTCGGGATAATGTCTGAATTCGTTGCTGTAATAACCGCTGGAAGCATTCAGAAAGATACCGCGCCAGGAGGTTCCTTCAAGCTGCCTGAAAAGTGAGCCGCTGTTTCCCTGCCCCTTCGCGTCGCCGTCAAACAAAAGCTGTGAGCGAAAGGCGCTGTTAAGGCCTTCCGTCGTCGGTATCGCCGAGGAATAATAACGGTCAAGATGCGGGTATTTTTGCAGCAGGCTGTCGAGAAACGGTGTCGTTTCCTGCGGAATGTTCCTATTGTAAAAATGGATGAAGTCGCGATGCACCGACTCCAGCACCAATAGCACTATCTTGTCATACCGGGCCGGGGCGGCAGGCGCAGGCGGTTTTTCGGGCACAATGCCCATGCCGAGCAGAACCTTCAGGTCCTTTTCCGTCAGGATCCTTTTGCCCAGCTTTGCCGGGTCCTTTACGAGCTTATCGGTATCAAAAAGCGCTTTGTTGAAAAAATTGATGTTGATCGGTGTTGCCACAGCGTTGCGATAGCTTTGACGGGTCTTCTCTATCTCGACCTCCGACCACAGTTCCCCGAACTGGTTGATGGAGAAACTGACTCCCCCGGAAAGGGAAAGATAGGTAAAGTTCAAAGCAAGCGTAAAGCCGGCGACGCAAAGCAAAGACCAGGCAAAATTCGGTTTCTTCCTCGTTGGCTTTGCCACACGGAACAATACGACAATCAGGACGAGCAGCAGGGCAATCGCTGCGAGGAATGCGGGCTTCGATGTTTCCAGCACGCCTTTTACCGAGTGATAATTCAGATTCCGGAACAAGACGCTTTCAACGTGCATCGAAGTCGTCCAGAAATATACCGCGTCAAAAAGCATGATGGCCGAGGTCGTTACATACACAAGAAAATAAAATGCCTTCATTCTGATACTCGGCCACTTATGGTAGAACATAGCCGCCAGCAGGCAGACGAGAACATTGTTGTTCAGCCCCGCAAACACCGCAAGCAAAGTCATGAATCCCCAGTCAAGCTTGAGATAATCAACCATGAAGGCGGCAAAGGCAAGATAGGACGTCCCCACCACGACCACGGGGAAATAGCGCAGCACCCTGTCCCTGATTCTCTTGCGCACGGCATACAGCAAAGCCAGCGCGCCTATCAGGAGCAGGTCCCGCAAAAACAGGTTTAGGAAGGTAAAATAGAACTCTTCAAGAGGGAAGGGCACTATTTCCCGGTAAAATCTCCGTGCAGAGAAAACTTCAGCTGCGAGAGAAACTACTGCCAGAAAAGCAAAAAGCCGGCTCTTCTTCACTAATACGCCACCTCACGAAATAAACTTGATCGGGTCCGGCAAAAGACTGATGCTGAGCGGCGAGGTGACAAGACAGTCCCCGTCCAGCTCAGCTGCGAATTTATGTGTGTCACACTTGATTTTTACTGTTTTTGCCTCAACGATTTCCACCGACTTGTCATAGTCGAGAGCGTCGGCCGCAATCAGAGCCAAATATCTTAAGAAGTCAAGCTTCTTGTCACCGGGGAAAAGGCAGACATGGAGCTTCGGCGAAGAAAGCGACGCGCCTTCAACCAGTGAGAATTTCCCGGCATAATAGCGGCTTTTGGCTACGATGACTGAGGAAGCGTCCCTCCAAATCCCGTCATTGTCAATCATCACGTTGAACTTGTACTGCCAGTCCTTCCACAAAAGCTCCCTTTTTACAAGTTCCGTTCCCTGAAGGACGTAAGCAAACTTGGAAAACAACTTTTTCTCCGTTTCCGTAACGCCTTCTATAACCATCGAATCTATGCCGATGCCGGCCACGGTCAGGAAGATCCGCTTATTCGCCTTTCCGAGCCATACAGGTACCGCCACGCCCTTTTTAATTTTTTTCAGCCATTTTTCGGGATCGTCAGGCACCATCAGTTCCTTGGCGACAAGGTTTACAGTCCCTCCCGGAAAAACGCTCATATAGGGGAACTTGTGATTCTCGACAAAGACCTCGGTAATTGCCCTCAGAGTACCGTCGCCGCCGATTACTATGACCCAGTCGTAATTCTCGTCGCAAATTTGTTTCGCGATCCTGCGCACTTCAACAAAAGAATTGATTTCCATCTCCCTCAGCACCCCGCGTCCGAGCGTCTTGCGCAAAAGCGCGTGCACCTCGTTCGCCTTGCTGAGCTTGTCACTGAAAAGCTGTCTCCCCGAGCTCGGATTGAACAATGCGATTACCTTCTTAAATTTTCTTATATCCAAACGCTCTTTCAGCATATTCTCCCACCTGCAGACTTACCGCATACGTATTTTAAAATATCCACTTCTTCCTGGACAAATAGTTCCAGAAAACAACAATGGCGCTTGCCGCAATCTTTGACATCATGGCGTCCATCAGGAAAATTCCGACAAAAATCCACATCAGAAAAAGATTCAGCCCAAGGCCCGCAGTACTGACCAGGAAGACCAGCGAAAGTTCTTTTTGACGCCGATAACGTGCGCCGCTGTTAAAAACAAAAATATTACCGAGGGCATAATGGCAAACTGTCGAAAAAGCGAAGGCCATCGCCGCCGCCGCCAGATAGTTGACGCCAAAAAAAATATTGAGGCAATAAAAACAGCCCCACTCGATTATTGCTGCGGCAGCCCCAATAGCAAGATAGAGCAAAAGCCTGACCTTCTCATTATCGGTATAGTCCCTGCCCAAAAGTATTTTTCTTCCATTCTTGCCTTGCAAGTCTGCTGCCACTGCCTTTCACTGATGTTTAGTCAAATTTCTCAACCCGTTACCATTCATTATACCATAGCGACAGAAAATCGATGATAATCTTACTTTGTTTGTCACTATTTGAAAAGCAAACGCTTAAGCAGCCAGCCAAGCTTTCGTCTGAGTCCGTTCCAGCTTCGTCCCGTCGGACGATAACCGGCCCAAGGCGTGCAGGCAAGATATTTGTAATACTCTTTTACATGGGGAAGCCCACAGTCATAGTGCCAGGGTTTGATTTTACCGGTGTAATGGACAATCGCCGGGTGGTGAACGGCATTGATAAAAGCATCGCTCAATCTGCTGCGCCGGTCCGGCAAATAATAATTGTGGTAAACCTCCTTGTGCACATTCCATTTCGGATCGATAAACAGCGTTTCCTGCCAAAGCGTAGCGTTCAGGGCATCCTGGTCATGATGAGGCAAATCCCTGGGGCAAGTGTGGAGAAAAGCCATAACCCTGTCACCAACAGCCTGCTCGCGCCAATAATTCAAATTAAGGAGGAGAACGCCCGAGTTGAAGTAACGGCTGTCCTGAGGCATTTTCAACTGTTTCTTCAGCTTCGGCATGATGTCTCTGAGGCCTGCGTCCTCGACAGCGCCTATCGCATAACCGGCAATATCGATGTTCCAAATTTCTTCAATATCTCCGAAAACAAGCACGTCGGTATCGAGGTAGATTGCCTTGCACACATCATTGCCCGCCAGGCTGTCGATCTTCAGCCGGTAGTAAGTTGCATGCGTAATGTAGCGGTCTGTTTTCAGTTCCCGAAACTCGCCGGACATTTCATGGAAAATCAGCTCGGCATTTGCACAATTTTCAACAATGTTGCTGATTTTGTCCCTATTTACCGCAGAAAGGCCGCCGTCCAGATAATGAATTGCGAGAGGCAGCCCACCCGCGTTGTGATTGGCGAGCAAGGATGCAAGCACAACGCCTGAATGCTGTGCGTAATTATCGTCGCTAGCAAGGAAAATGTGAATCCTATCCATAATCGCACCTGATTTCTACAACAGAATTTTTTCCAAAGTATCAATAGCTGCCTGCGCGCTCCCCTGAAAGGATGCGCTGCCTTGTGAAAAGAGCTGGTTGCCGCCGCCCCTGCCCCCCAGAGCTTGTGAAGTCTTCGTGCATAAGACACGGCAGTCTGCCGCACCGGGATTTGCCGCAAAAAGATAATTAAGCCTGTCCCCGGAACGATAAAAAACTCCGAGCGCCAGGGCTTCGCCCTCCGTGACTATCTCCGCCAGCAGCTTTGCCTCGGAAGGTTCGCATTCCTCACGCGCCAGCAAGAGGAGCCTCGTTCCGTTATCGCTGATTAAAGCCTGCTCGAGCAACTTCGGTTTTTCTGCCATAAACAACTCCTCGGTTCGACGCTTGAGCATTGCTTTTACATTGGCCATTTCTTCCTTCAGACGGCGAATGGCGTCCGGCACTTCTTCCGGTTTTACGGACAGCAGCATGTTGGCAGCCGCTATTGCCTCATGCTTTTTTTGAGCGTCCAGAAGAGCTCTTTTACCGCAAACAAACTTAATGCGGCTTCCGCCCCGGTGCTTTTCCGCTCCCGTAATCCTGACCGAGCCGACCATGCCCGTAAAGGGAGGGTGCGTGCCGCAGCAGGTACAGCCGTCGCCGCCTTCAACCGAAACCACGCGGCAAAGACCCTTCAGCTGTTCGTTCTTTTTTCTCAAGTCGAGCTTTGCCAGTTCCTCCGGCAGCAGCAAGCTCACGCTGACGGCTCGGTTATCCCAGATCTGGCTGTTGGCCAAGCCTTCTGCAGCCAAAAGCTCTGCCGGGCTTACCTCCTTGTCCAGGTCAATGAAGACCGCTTCCTCGTTCATGCGGAAACCGACATTTGCCGCTTTAGCCGTCTGCCAGAAGGCATGTGAAAGAAGATGCTCGCCGCAGTGCTGCTGCATATGGTCAAGTCTTCTTTCCCAGTCAAGCTCCACCTTTACCTTTGTCCCAACAACGGCAAGAGGCTGCTCGCAGTAGTGGACTACTCTGCCCGAACGCTCAAGAGCCCCCGTAACGGCAGCGCCGCCCGCTGTTCCCCTGTCGCTTGGTTGTCCTCCCCCTTCGGGAAAGATTACTGTGCGGTCAAGAATGACCTCGTAACCCTTGTCTGTCTGTAAGCAGGACAAAACCTCCGCCTCGCAGGAACGCAGCAGAGAATCTTCTTCGTAAAGTTTTATCGTTTCCTGCATTAACTTCGCCTCCCGCAAAAAAAATCACTTTGCCTGGACTATGCCCTGAAAGGTTATTGCCACAAGAGCCTCCAGAACGGTTTTCTCTTCCCGGGTGTTTTCCTCGTCCCGGGACAGGCGCTCGTAAACGGTCAGCGCGACCTGTTTCTTTTTCTTCGTCAGGCCGTGCTGCCTGACGCCATGAGCCTCTACCGACCTTGCGATAGCGTCAAGCACTTCAAGCGCCGCGCTCTTGCCGTCGGCTTTCAGTTCCGGCGACTTTCTGATTTTTTCGCGAATGGCTGCGGCCACCTCTAAGAATTCCCTTTCATCCAGTTCTCTTTTTTCCTCAGTAAGTTCTTTTTTCTCTTCAGCCATCGGAAATAAACCTCCTGCAAATTTTAGCTATGTGTATGTGTCACGGCAGGTTACCTGCCGGAGCCCGTTAAAAAGGCGACAAGGATGCCGAGCAGCGTACCGGAGAAATCAAGCATAATGTCCGCAACCTCTCCCGACCTCCCAGCGCTGTAAAGTTGAATATTCTCGTCAATCACGGCCGTAAGAAGTCCTGCCAGAAGAATGTAGGGCAGAGAGACTTTCCTGCGCACGCCAAAGGCCGCAAACGCCTTTACAAGAAAAATTCCCTGCAAAGCATACTCGGCAAAGTGCGCTCCTTTGCGCGTCAGGACGTGCAGGCGGCCCGGAGTCACCGCAAAGCCCAGCCAATCAGACACCCTC
>JAAYIB010000035.1 GCA_012744295.1 Acholeplasmataceae bacterium | reverse complement strand
GCTTACACCGCAGCGAACGCACAAAACCCTTATTTGGTCGGCAGTTTTCATATGGCACCCCTCCAACAACTTTATACTTGACAATATAAATCTTCTGATTTATATTGTCAATGGAAAAAATTTTGATGCGAAATATATTTGATACTATTTTGAGAGACAGGCCTTAGATAACAGCCATACATAATTTTTAAAAACCTTATGAAATTTTGGTCGCCTTGCCGCCTTGCTTTTAAGTGAACCTGATTATGTGATGAGTGTCCTTTTAAGGAGCGGAATCGGCAAAAAAGCTATTGGCGCGGTTGTTCTTTTCTTTTGCTTTTTGCAGGATTTAGGCCGGGATGGGCGAATTATTATATGATAAGTATTTCTTGCGGGGTGATAAAATGGAAGAGGAATTAAAGATAACGCTAATAGATGACAAAGCAAGGCATGAAGAGGCCGAAGCAATCTGCAAATGGGCAGCCGCACGTGCCGGCGTGATTGTGGTGGCACCCCTCGTGGGAACGATGGCGCTCGTGGCAAATCAGGTCTATATGATCATCAAACTGGGCAAAGTCTACGAGGAAGAAATATCGGAGTCAATGGCTGTAAGTCTTTTGGGCTCTCTCGGAACGGTTTTTCTCGGGCAGACTCTGGCTACATTGATTCCTTTTGCGCCGCTGCAGATACCTGTGGCCGTAGGTACTACCTACGGCCTGGGCAAGGTTGTCACGGAATGGCTCAGAACCGGAAAGCCGAAAGACCTGAGCGCTTTCAAGAACGTTTACGACAGTGCGGTCAAAGAGGCTAAGAAAAATATTGACTTATTCAAAAACAACCCGGACAAGGAAAAGCCTTTGGGTGATGAAGACAAAAAATTTAATTGATTTAGTACAGGCAGGTTTTTGCAGTATAATATTACTTGTTATTTTTACCGAGGAGGCACGACATGCAGGAAAACTTTGACGTGGCAATCATAGGCGGAGGACCCGCTGCCATCTTTGCCGCCTACGAATTTACCTTGAAGTACCCCGAACTGAAAGCGGTGATTATCGAGGAGGGCCACTCCATTGAAAAACGCAGTTGTCCGCTAGTTGAAAAAAAGGTCGACCACTGCCTGCGCTGCGTTCCCTGCAATATTATGCGCGGCTTCGGCGGAGCCGGCGCTTTTTCTGATGGCAAATTCAATTTTACGACCGAGTTTGGAGGCTGGCTTAACGAATACATTCCGGAACAGGAGATTATTGACCTGATAGACTATGTTGACCGTCTCAATTGTCTCCATGGAGCGCCGGGCGAATACTTCAGCACGAAGAATTGCCAGATAGCTAAAATAGCAATTGGTCATGACCTGCATCTGCTTAATGCAAAGGTAAGGCATTTAGGCACCGAAAACAACCTTGTCATCATGGAAAACATTTATAAGCACTTGAGCAACAAGGTTGACATAAGATGCAACACGCATGTTGAAAAGATTTACAAGGAAAAGGACGGTTGTTTTTCCCTGGGCATCAAGGGAAAAGCACAAAGACTGTATTGCAGGTATCTGATGGCTGCTCCCGGCAGGGCCGGTGCCGAATGGTTTACGGAGCAATGCAGGGAGCTCGGACTTTCTTTTATCAACAATCAGGTGGATGTTGGCGTACGCGTGGAAATACCCGCGCAGGTTTTCAAACATATCACAGACGAAGTATATGAAGCCAAGCTTGTTTATCGTACGAAGCAATACGGAGATCTGGTGCGCACGTTCTGCATGAATCCAAACGGCTACGTCGTGGCGGAAAATACGGACGGCATCGTAACCGTCAACGGCCACAGCTTTCGTGATCCGGCCTTGCACAGCAAGAATACCAATTTCGCCCTCCTTGTCAGCAACAAGTTTACAGAACCATTCAAGGAGCCGATTAAGTACGGCAAGAGCATCGCTTCCTTCTCCAATATGCTTGGCGGCGGTGTTTTGGTGCAGCGCTTCGGCGACCTCATCAAGGGTAGGCGTACTAATGAAAGACGGCTTGAGAAGAGCTTTACAAAACCTACGCTTGAGGCAACTCCCGGCGACCTGAGCCTGGTTCTGCCCAAGCGTCACCTGGACAACATCATCGAGATGATTTACGCCCTGAACAAGGTGGCGCCGGGAATGACCAATGACGACACCTTGCTCTACGGTGTGGAAGTCAAGTTTTACAGCGCACGCCTTGAGCTTAACGGCAACCTGGAAACGAAGATACCGAACCTTTTTGCGGTGGGAGACGGCGCAGGTATAACGAGAGGCTTGTCCCAGGCAAGTGCCAGCGGTGTTTTTGCCGCACGTGTCATCGGTGAACGGGCGAAAAAAACCGTGAAATAAGAAAGCTCAAAAGCACTCCGCTTTTTTGGCAATTGGAGGATTGTAATGGGAGTAACGCCATTAATCAGCATGCGAAACATAGTTAAACGATTCCCCGGAGTAGTCGCCAACGACCAGGTCAACCTTGACCTTTACGCAGGACAGATTCATGCGATTCTGGGCGAGAACGGCTCGGGCAAAAGTACCTTGATGAGTATTTTGGCAGGGCTTTACCGGCCGACAGAGGGAACGATAGAAATACAGGGAACCGAAAAAAGAATAAATTCGCCGAGTGATGCGCTGGCATGCGGTATCGGTATGGTTCATCAGCATTTCCGCCTGATAGAGTCGTTTACCGTTGCGGAAAACATTGCCTTGAGCAAGACGGGAGGCTCCTTCCTCCTTGACGAGGACGAGATCACCGTCGAAATAAAGGCATTGGGAGAAAAGTACGGACTTACCGTCGACCCCGATGCCTATGTCTGGCAGCTTTCCGTCGGCGAAAAGCAGCGCGTGGAGATCTTGCGCATGCTTTATAATGATTCGAGGGTTTTAATTTTAGATGAACCAACCGCTGTCCTGACGCCCCAGGAAACGCGCGAGCTTTTCAGCAATCTGCGTAATATGGCCGACAACGGTTGTGCCGTGGTGTTTATTTCGCATAAGCTGAATGAGGTTGAGGCCTTGGCTGACCGGATCACCGTTTTGCGTAATGGCAGAGTGACTGGGTCGATCGGGCGGGAGGAAATCAACCAGTCGAAGCTTATTGAAATGATGATCGGCAGGGATATCATTACCGCCTATGAGAAGTCAGACCCCCCGGGCGACGAGCCGGTACTGGTGATTGAAAACATTTCGGCCCTGAACGACATGAACACGCTGGGGCTTGATCGAATAAGCTTTAACGTGCGGGCGGGAGAAATCTACGGAATTGCAGGGGTTTCCGGCAACGGGCAGAGGGAACTGGCAGAGGTCATAGCCGGCCTCAGGCATACTCTTTCAGGCAGCATCAGGTTTTATGGCGAGGAAATTGCCGGCATGTCTCCAAAGGACATCATAACCCGCGGCGTCAGCTACGTGCCTGAAGACCGCCTGGGCATGGGCCTTGTGCCCCGGCTTAGCAGCTGTGACAATGTTATTTTGAAGGAGTACGGCGGCGCAAAGTTTTCGCAGGGAAGTTTCCTGAAAAGAGATGCCGCGATTGCCGAAACAAATCGTATTGTCAAGGAATTCGACGTTAGAATGGGTTCTATTCATCAGCCCGTAAAAATGATGAGCGGCGGCAATATTCAAAAATTGCTGCTTGGCCGTGAGATTGCCAGCCAGCCGAGGCTGATGGTTGTTTTGTATCCTGTCCGCGGTTTGGACATCGGAGCTATCGAGTCGGTGCATAAGTTGCTTTTGCAGTTAAAGGATAAAAATACCGCAATCATCCTTGTGTCGGAGGAGCTTGAAGAAATTGCCAAACTGGCTGATCGTGTCGGAGTAATATTCAGCGGCAGAATCCTGGGAGAGTTTCCCGTGAGCAGGATGGATACCGAAAAAATAGGAGCTTTAATGGCTGGAATCGTGGAAGACGGGGGTGCCAAATGAAAATAAGACTGGAAAAAAGCCTGGCACCGAACAGAACTTCGCAAACGGCCGTTCCCGTAATAGCGGTCTTGCTGGCTTTGGTCTTCTGCGGGCTTTTTCTTGCCGCTACGGGAAGAAATCCTTTTGAAGTTTATGGTGCGATGTTTTCAGGGGCCCTCGGCTCTGAATACGGAATTTCCGAAACCATAGTCAAGACCATTCCGCTTGCTTTATGCGGCTTGGGCGTGGCGGTGGCGTTTAGGATGCAGATTTGGAACATTGGCGCCGAGGGGCAGTTCTACATGGGCGCCTGCTTTGCAACCTGGCTGCCCCTGTCTTTCCCAGAACTGCCTTTTTCGGCAATGATACCCTTAATGATGCTGCTGGCTGCTGTCGGCGGCGGCTTTTGGGGTCTGGTCGCGGGTTGGTTTAAGACCAAGTGGCAGGTAAGCGAAACGATTACGACGCTGATGATGAATTATATTGCTATTTTATGGGTCAATTATCTTGTCTATGGAGCGTGGCGTGACCCGCAGGGACTTAACTTTCCTCTGACGGCGCCTTTCCCCGAGGCTGCCATGCTGCCTGCTTTTGGCACACTGAGAGTACACTACGGCATTTTTGCCGTGCTTTTGCTGGCAGGAGTTTTATGGCTGATGTTCAAGTCCTCCAAGTGGGGTTATGAAACCTTGGTCATAGGCTCTAATCCTTCCGCCGCACGTTACGCCGGTATCGACATACGGAAAAACGTGCTCATGGTAATGTTTATTTCCGGGGCAATAAGCGGGCTTGCCGGCATGGTTGAGGTCAGCGGTATTGTTGGAAGGCTGCAGCCGGGCATCAGCCCCGGCTACGGCTATACAGCAATCAGCGTGGCCTGGCTTGCCAGACTGCATCCGCTTGCAATAGTAATGGTTGCATTTCTTTTCGCCATTATTCACGTAGGGGGCTTCATGATTCAGACAATGGGCATTCCTTCAGCTGCCGCTACGATGCTGCAGGGAGCTATCCTTTTCTTTGTTGTCGGTTCTGAAATCCTTACCCGGTACGAAATAAAACTGAAAGCAAAGGAGGAAGTGCAAAATGACTGAAACGTTGATCGTTTCGATTTTAGCGGCCTCCATAACCGCAGGAACGCCGATCTTGTTTGCTGCTCTGGGTGAACTCATTACCGAGCGCTCCGGAATTATGAACCTCGGTGTTGATGGTATGATGCTTGTCGGAGCAGTTACGGGCTTCATGGTTGCCGTTAATTCAGGCAACCCTTGGCTGGGAGTGGCCGGGGCACTTGTTGCCGGCGGTCTGCTGGCGTTGCTTCACGCCTACCTGACGATCACCCTGCGTGCGAACCAGGTGGTCAGCGGCCTTGCGCTTACCTTGTTCGGAACGGGACTAAGCGACTATCTTGGCAAAGCTTATGTAGGCATGCGTGCAGACCACACTTTTGGCAAGCTTGCCGTGCCCTTCCTAAGTGAAATTCCGATTATCGGACCGGTTGTCTTTAAACAGGATGCGCTGGTTTATCTTAGTTATCTGTTAGTTATTCTTACGGCGCTGTATCTTTACAAAACACGTGCAGGTTTATTTTTGCGGGCATTGGGTGAGAATCCTGCGGCAGTCGATTCGGTCGGGGTCAATGTTTTCCGTCTGCGCTATGTGTATGTTGTTGTCGGCGGAGCCTTGGCAGGACTCGGCGGCGCCTATCTTTCTCTGGCCTATGCTCCCTGTTGGCTGGAAAACATGACGGCAGGACGCGGGTGGATTGCCGTTGCCCTTGTCATCTTTGCCATCTGGGATCCCTGGCGGGCCCTGGCAGGGTCTTATCTGTTCGGCGGCGTTGATGCTCTCGGCTTTCACCTGCAGGTCATCGGCCTGCCGGTTTCAATTTTCCTGCTGAACATGCTTCCTTATATCTTCACAATTCTTGTGCTGATTATCGTACTTATCCGCAAGGGAGGAAGGCTTGCTTCGCCGCAAGCACTCAGCGTGCCTTATGACAGGGAAGAGCGCTGAGAAGATTTGACAAAAATATTAAAAGCTTGCAGGAAAAAGCTGAAATATACAGAATATTTAACAATGGAACAGAATCAGAAAAAATTAATGTAAGCAATGGAGGTGGGCGGAATGTTCAAAAAGATACTTGTCCCTGTTGACGGCTCGGAGACTTCCTGGCGGGCTTTGGCACAAGCAAAATCCTTAGGCTCCAAATTCGAAGGCGACTTAATCGTCGTCAACGTCATCCAACCTTATAATAACGCTGCATTGCTTGCCGTTCCTCTTGATGACGAGACAATTAATCAAAGCAACAGTGAACTTGAAAAAATAGGTGCGCAGGTGCTTGAGCTGGCAAAGGAAAGATTGGGCGATTATGGCAAAGAGGTCAGATTCGAACTCGAAGTCGGACACCCGTCGGAAAGAATCGTCGCCCTCGCGAAAAAAGAGGGTTGCGACGCGATCGTAATCGGCAGCAGAGGTCTAAGCAGCATTGCGGAATTCTTTCTCGGCAGTGTCAGCTCAAAGGTTTCACAATATTCCACAGTTCCCGTTTTGATTGTCAAGTAGCGACAATGCTTACAATGTATCTATGAGGTCATAGAAATAAAAGCGTAATCAACAGGAGGGGATTTTTATGTTAAACAAAATTTTGGTACCGGTTGATGGTTCTGACAACTCTATGAGGGCGTTGGACTACGCAATGAGTTTGGGCAGGTTCTTTGATGCGGAAATCATCGTTTCACATGTTTCCGTTCCTTATGACATCTCCAGACTGCTTGAGCCTCGAATGCTCAAGGGGGGGCAGGCCGGCGAAGCTGCAAAGGGAAAGACGCTGGAAGAAAGGGCAAAAGCTTTTACTGAAGCGCTTGCAAACGCAAAGAAAAGGACGGAAGAAGCCGGCTATACCAAGGTTACCTTCAGAGAAGTGGTTGATATCGATCCTGCCGAAAGGATTGCCGAGCAGGCGGAACATTTTGGTGTGGATGTGATAGTCGTAGGCAATAGGGGTCTTGGAACATTTGCTTCGCTCCTGATTGGCGGTGTAAGCTCAAAATTGCTCGGACTTGCTGCCTGCCCGGTTTTAGTTGTTAAGTAAGAAGGTCTGTACTTCTTCTTGTCGTTGCCCTATGCTGCCGGAGTAAGAAGGACGGCAGCGATTCAAGTACAGATAAAGGTGGCAACGGGCCCCGGAAAATATTTGGTAAAAGTTTGGGCAAGGGGTGTAAATAATAATGTTCAAAAAAATCCTGGTACCTATCGACGGCTCCGAAACAGCTTGGCGCGCGTTAGACCAAGCAACAACTTTGGGCAGGAAATTCGACAGTGAACTTGTAGTTATCAACGTTATCCAGCCATACAACAATGCCGCGCTGTTGGCGGTACCTTTTGATTATGCGACAATCAACCAAGGCAACAGCGAGCTCGAAAAGATCGGCGACAAGGTTTTGTGTCTGGCTAAGGAAAAGTTGGCAGAATATGGAAATGCGGTCGAATATGTTTTGGAGGTTGGCCACCCGTCAGAAAGAGTTCTTTCAGTTGCTAAGAAGCATGGTTGCGATGCCATAATTATTGGTAGCAGAGGATTAAGCGGAATTGCCGAACTTCTTTTAGGCAGTGTTAGCTCGAAAGTATCACAGTACGCAACGATTCCGGTATTGATTGTAAAATAGTTTGGCATCGTTTCCTTGCTTGGAGGCTTTTGTCCTCGACAATATAATGCAAAGGAGACGATAGTTATGTTAAACAAAATCATGGTGGCAATTGACGGTTCGCCCTTGTCCTTCCAGGCGCTGGATTTTGCGATGGGCTTAGGCAAAGCCTGCGGCAGCAGGCTGCTTGTCCTGCATGTTTCGGTGCCCTTTGATGCGTCGCAGCTTCCCCAGTACAAAATGGAAAAGCTGGAAGACGACGTCTATGAAAGAATACTGAACAAGGCAACCGCAAAGGCGAAACTGACGACTGAGGAAATGGGACATGCAGAGGCAGGTGCAATCAAAACAGCCAAAAAGAAGGCTGCTGCTTCCGGTTATGAAATGATTGAGTTCAAAGAGGTCGTGGATAGGGAACCCGCCAAGGCAATCGTCCAACAATCGGTGCTGCAAGCGGCGGATGCCCTAATAGTAGGCAGCAGCGGTCTGGGACTGCTTTCTGCGGCTCTGCTCGGCAGCGTCAGTAACAGCGTGATTGCTAATTCCAGGTGCCCGGTCATTGTTGTAAGGTAAAAAGCTATAATCGTGCCGTTACAACCGGCACGATTTCTTTGTAAAAGGGGAGTCGTTATGCTTAAAAAAGTTCTTGTTTTAGTTGACGGTACGGAAAATTCCTTGCGTGCCCTGGCTTATGCCAGGGAAGCGTGCAAACTGGCAGACGGAGAATTAATCGTGATGACGGCGGTCAAGACCGACCTCGCGACGACGGCGGAGACGGCTCCTCTTGATAAGGAACTGCGCAGCCAGGCAAACAGTGACGCCGTTAAATGGGGCAACAAGATGCTTGGGGCGGCCAAGGAAATCTTGGACGACTGCGGACTTTCTGTCCAATACATTTTGGAATTCGGCCCCCCGGCGATGACGGCCCTTAAAACAGTCGAAAAGCTGCAGTGCGATACAATTGTGCTTGGCAGCCGCGGCCTGGGAACAATTAAAGGCATCTTGAATGACAGCGTCAGCAAAAAGCTGGTGCAGGAGGCAAAAGTGCCTGTAATCGTAATTAAATAGTGTATTTATTGCTGCGTGATTTGCTGACGGAACAAAACAAAGCCCGCTCCTGTTCGGAGCGGGCTTTTCTATCAGCTTCAATAAGCCTTCTTGCCTAAAGACGGATGTGATGCAGGTACGAGGTGCAGCCGTGCAGCGAGTCTTACGGCGTCTTCGAGCGGCAGGTCTTCCTGCTTCCTGCCGTCTTTTTCAAAAACACAGTAGGGGTTTTCCACACCCACCTCGCCACCAGGCAGATAGATGAACTCACGGTTCTTACGGTCGCCGAGGATGATGCCGGCAAGTAATTGTTCAGCCATTATTTTTGACATGTGTTGCTCCTTCCGCTTTCATCAGAACATGTGTTTTTTCCAGAGGAAGTAGGCAAAGGTACCTGCTACTGCCGCCGCAATTGCGACGATGATAAAAAAGGCATACTCATTGCCGGCGAAAGGCACCGGCACGTTCATGCCCCATAATCCGGAAAGAACGGTTGGGATGGCCAGCAGAATAGTGATGCCGGCCAAAAATTTCATTACAAGGTTCATATTGTTGTTAATGATTGAAGCAAAGACCTCCATCATGCTGTTCAAGATATGGCTGTACATCTCGACCATGTCTATGGCCTGTTTGTATTCTATGATGACGTCTTCAAGAAGGTCTTCGTCTTCTTCGTACATCTTGATTAAATGCTGGAGCTGGTTAGTGGAGCGCAGGCGCAGAATTTTTTCGGTAACGATGTAATTGCTGCGCAAAGATGCTGAGAAGAACGTCAAGGATTTCTGAACGTCGAGCAGGTTGAAGAGCTCGGCGTTTTCCATGGACTTTCTTAAATGCTGCTCCAATTCGTCCGTACGTCTGTTGATGTTGCGGATGTATTTAAGATACAGGGTCGCTGATTTGTAAAGTATCTGGAAGAGAAAACGGGTTTTCTTAAAGGTGCTGAAGCTGCGGTGGTTTGCAGGTGCGAAATCAGCCAGAACGGCGTTCACTTCCAGGCAAACGGTAATTATACAGTTGGCGGTTATGATAATGCCGAGGGGCAATGTGTCATAGTCGTTGTTGCTGCGTAGGAGAGGGATATCGATCAAGATCAGGATCTGGTCTTCTTCCCATTCAATGCGGGACTTTTCCTCGTCATCAAGAGCGGCGGTAAGATAATCAAGTTGAACGCCCGTTGCGGCGGAAATTTCGGTCAGTTCTTCCAGTGAGGGGCTTGTGATATCAATCCAGATGCCTTTTTCGATTTGATTCAGCATCAATTCGTCTACGCCGTCGGCGCAGCTTTTGTAAATCTTGTACATTGGAACCCCTCCGTTCTGCATTGGTTTGTCTTGGCGGCACAGTCTTGTTCCGAAGCGGGCTCGTCAGGCAGTCGTGAGCTGGCACCAAGTCCTGGGCTCTTACGGCTTTTCCGGCCGGATATAAAAGAAGCAATACTGTTATCATCAACTTTTAACTTATTCGACAGGAATGCCTAAAATCCTTGCGTAATATCTTGTTTTAAAAATTTTTTCTTAAAAACAGGCATTCAGCAGGCACAAAGCCAAAGAAAGAGAAGCGGCACTTTTTTTTAACAGTATTTGCTGATATAATACCAGTAGGTTTGTTTTGAAGTATGGTAGCAGGATAGGAAGCTTTTGCATTTCATTATTTGCGTAGAAGGGTAGTGTGGAGTTAATGTCTATTCAATTGTTCATTGTTTGTGCGTATGTGGTCTTATTGTTTGCCATCAGCATGTATGCCAAGAAAAAGGCCGACGCCGGTGCCACGGAGTACCTGTTTGCCGGACGCAAGCTAGGTCCCGGTTTGATTGCAGTCAATATCACCGGTCTTGCCGTGGGAGCCGCCTCAACTGTAGGCGTTGCTGAAAATGCTTTTACCGTAGGACTTGCGGCGGGCTGGTACAACGCAGCCTGGGCAGCGGGCGCCTTGATAATGGGCGGAGTTGCCGCCGGTAAATACCGTTCGCTTAAAGCGACAACGATACCGGACCTGTTTGAGCGCTATTACGATACAAAAGGACGCGTGATCAGCGCGATCGGGCTCCTGATCATCATGCTTGTGATAACTTCCCTGCAGTATCTTGCGGGTGGCGCCATCTTGTCAGCCTTGCTGCCGCAGATTTTCTCGTTCAAGGGCGGAATGCTGACAAGTGCCGTGGTTTTTATCGGCATAACCTTGATCGGCGGACTTTGGTCTTCCGGTCTTTCGAACATCGTAAATGTAATTCTGATATATTTCGGAGTGCTTTATTCAACATATGCCGCCGTTGACCAAATCGGCGGAGTTTCAGAGCTTATCAGCAAACTGCCGGCAGGGCAAGACTGGCTTAACCCTTTTGCCGGCTTGCCGATGGCGATAGTGATAGGCTGGTTTGTCGTTATGATAACACAGGCCATTACGGCGCAGGGACCTGTTCAAATTGCCTGCGGTGCGAAAGATGCCGCTTCTGCCAAAAAAGGCTTTATGTGGGGAGCCTTGCTGATTTTCCCAATCGGCTTTCTTTGTGCGCTTATCGGCATCGTCGCCAAGGTTTCCTTCCCCGGGATCAAAGCCACGATGGCCTTGCCGAGCGTTGTGATGGGACTTGACCCTTTTGCCTCGGGCATAACGCTCGCGGCAATGTGGGCTGCCGATATTTCAACCGCCTGCACAATCCTTCTGGGAGCCGGCACATTGTTTTCGCAGGATATTTACAAGCGCTTTATCAATCCCGGCGTGTCGGGTAAGAAATTTCTCTCAGTCAATAGAATTACAATTTTCTTTTGTGGCATAGGCACTCTCTGGATGGCCTTTAACGCAGTCGGCATCTTGAAAACCATGGTGGCGGGGCTCAGCCTTACTACCGCATTGACGGTTGTTTTCCTTTTTACCATCTTCTGGCCCGAGGTTTGTCGGCGCAGCTCGGCCTTTTATACGACGCTTGCAGGTCTTTTGGGCATTGTGGTCTGGGAGTTCTGCCCGGCTTTGCACGTGCTGCAGCACGTAATCTATTTCGAGTGGCTGCTGTGCATAGCAGTCTTCTTCCTGGTTGCCTTCATTGACCAGCGTCCGATTAAGACACCTGAACTGGTTGAAGAAGGTGAATAAGATGTCAGAAGGAAAGTTTACCAGCATTGATATCGGCAGAGCGGCTTTAAAAATTGCGATAACCAGCAGTCGGGCGGAGGAGCAGGCTGTGAAGGAGGAACTTGCTTCAAGAGAGATTCGTGCGACAGCTGTCGACTTTGGCGGAGAGTTTATCCAGTCAATTGTGAAAATAGTTGAGCGGGCCGTTGTCGCCGCCCAAAGACAGGGCGTCGTGACAAATACGCATGTAGGTGCGGGCGCCGTTGCCGGAGCTGCTCACGAGGCTCTCGGTCAAGTCAAGTTTAAGGCCATAGGCTTTAACGTGGGCGGGAAAATAGGCATTGCGAGGTTCGACGAGCATCTATGCGTGGCAATCTTCATGGGTGTGGGCGTTTTGAATCTTAACGAACTTTGTGTCGGATTGGCCCACAGGTCTCTGGACAGAGTGGAATAATGGACTTGCCACAGGCTGCAGCCATAAGCTTTTTGCAAGCGGTTGGCGGCCATAACACAGATAGCGGGGTAAAACAATGAATCTGATGGATATTATCGGACCGGTCATGATTGGCCCATCAAGCTCCCACACGGCCGGAGCAGTTCGTCTTGGCTTGTTGGCCGCGGGAATTTTGGGGCAAAGGCCTGTTAAAGCGGGCATCGAGCTTCACGGTTCTTTTGCTCAAACCTATAAAGGCCACGGTACAGACATGGCTCTCATGGCAGGTCTAATGGGGTGGGCGCCTGATGATGCCCGCATACCTCAAGCTTTGGATTATGCGAGGGAAAGCCGGTTAGACTTCAATTTTGCCAAAGTAAATCTTGGGGAACTTGCCCATCCAAATACCGTTAGGTTTAATCTGACTGGCAAGGGCGGAATGTCCTGCAGTGTTACGGGCTCTTCGGTCGGCGGAGGACAGGTTTGCGTCACCGAAATTGATGCTTTTCCCGTTGAAATGAACGGCGCTTTGCCGGCGGTGCTTGTTCTGCACCGTGACAGGTGCGGCGTGATTGCCCTCGTCAGCGGCCATTTGGCCGAAGCCGGCGTCAACATAGCCGGAATGAGGGTATTCCGCACGGACAGAGGCGGACTGGCAATTATGATCATTGAATGCGATCAGCCGGTTGCACCGGAAACCATAGAAAAAATAAAATCGCTGGCGGCTGTTGAATCGGCGCGCTTCATTGCCAGCGTGGTGTGAGGTCGGGAACATGGCAAATGACAAACTGGCTTTGGCGTCATGGATAGAAGAGGCGGAAAAACGCAGCCTGCCTCTTTGCGAAATTCTTATTGAAAAAAACTGTAAAAGTCTTGGGCTCGAACGCACTGAGCTTATCAAGAACATGAAGGATATGCTGGACGTAATGGAGTCTTCGATTCAGTACGGGCTTACAGGCATTAAATCCCGCAGCGGGCTTACGGGCGGAAACGCGTTAAAGCTTCGCGAAGCCTTGTCTGAAAGTGCGCGCCCGAGTATTTTGGGCTTAAATATAAGTGACGCAGTCATTTTTTCTTTGGCAGTGGGTGAGGCAAATGCCGCGATGGGAAGAATCGTAGCGGCTCCAACCGCGGGCGCGAGCGGCGTACTGCCGGGGGCGCTTTTTTCCCTGAAGAAGAATTATGGTCTCTCGGGTGAACAACTGGCGGAAGGACTGGTCGTAGCCGGCAGCATCGGTCTCGTTATTGCGAGCAGGTCATCGATTTCGGGAGCAATAGGCGGCTGCCAGGCCGAATGCGGCAGCGCGGCGGCAATGGCTGCAGGTGCGGCCGTTTCCTTGTTGGGCGGAACACCGGTACAGGTTGGCAATGCCGTTGCCATGACCATTAAAAACATGCTCGGCCTTGTCTGTGATCCTGTTGCCGGTCTGGTTGAAGTCCCCTGCATCAAAAGAAACGCCGGGGCCGTAGTGCAGGCGATGGCGGCGGCAGAAATGGCGCTCGCCGGAATAGAAAGTTTCATACCTCCGGATGAAGCGATTGATGCGATGAAGGAAGTCGGTGACCGTCTGCCCTGTGCGCTGAAGGAAACGGCGGACGGCGGCTTGGCTGCTACACCCACGGCCTTGGCGTGGGCGGAAGCTTATTTTTCGAATGTAAAACAAACTAAGGGGGAAACAAAGTGAGAAAAGTTATTAATACAGAGAAGGCACCAAAGGCTATCGGGCCTTATTCCCAGGCAGTTGAAGCCAACGGTTTTCTTTTTGCCTCCGGGCAGATACCAATCAACCCTGAAACCGGCATCGTTGCAGAAGGCGGCATTGAGCAGCAGACAAAGCAGGTACTGGCAAACGTCGAAGCAATTCTGAAGGAGAAAGGACTAAGTTTTGCCGCTGTCGTCAAAACAACGGTTTTTATAACTGATATGAATGATTTTGCGGCCGTCAACGCTGTTTACGGCGAAGCGTTCAAGACCGATCCCCCCGCCCGCTCCTGCGTTCAGGTATGCAGGCTGCCCAAAGATGTAAGCGTCGAAATTGAATTTGTCGCCCTGTGCAGATAGCAGGCAACAGCGTTGACGAGCATCAGGCAATTGTAAAAAAGTTTCCAAAAAGCGTTGACACTGATATGTGTCTATGATACAATAATTCTCGTCGCCAAGTTCTTATTGCTTGGCTATCATGGTGGCTGTGGTGAAGTGGTTAACACGGCGGATTGTGGCTCCGTTACTCGTGGGTTCGATCCCCACCAGTCACCCCATGTTTTTTTAACAGCAATATCTTTGGGGCGTCGCCAAGTTGGTAAGGCACGGGACTTTGACTCCCGCATGCGTTGGTTCGAGTCCAGCCGCCCCAGCCATTGTGATCCACTAGCTCAGTCGGTAGAGCACCTGACTTTTAATCAGGGTGTCCCGCGTTCGAGTCGCGGGTGGATCACCATTTTTTTATTCCTAATGCCGCGGGAGTGGCGGAACTGGCAGACGCACTAGACTTAGGATCTAGCGCCGCAAGG
>JAAYIB010000034.1 GCA_012744295.1 Acholeplasmataceae bacterium | reverse complement strand
GCCGCGTCAGGCGTGAAATGCTTGGCTATTCCCTTCTCGTCATATTCCGAGATTTCCCTAAAGAAGTATGAACTCGCTTCGACAACTTCCTGCAAGGTTTTTACGCGCACCCTGACAACGTCAATCATCTTCTCAAAATAATCATTGTTTTCGGCAAGCCATTTTTCGTCAACCAGTCCCGACCTGAGGAAGAAGTCTCTGACTTCCGGAATAATTTCCGCCAGCGGCAGCATTGAAAGATACTGGCCATTCATCCAGGTTAGCTTTTTAGTATCATAGACGGCGGCTTTCCTTGACATTTTCTCAAGAGCAAACTGACTGCAGGTATCTTGCAGCGTGAAAATTTCCTGTTCGTTGCCCGGAGCCCAGCCAAGCAGAGTAAGATAGTTGATAATAGCTTTAGGCAGATATCCCTGGTCCCTGAACTCTTCGACCGACGTCGCGCCATGGCGCTTGCTCAGCTTGCTGCGATCGGGAGCAAGAATCATAGGCATATGGCCGAATTGCGGTACGGGAAAGCCGCAGGCTTCGTAAAGAAGAATCTGTTTAGGCGTGTTGGATAGATGCTCCTCTGCCCGCAAAACATGGCTTATCTTCATATGGTGGTCGTCAACAACAACGGCAAAATTATAAGTTGGCATCCCGTTGCTTTTCATTATTACGAAGTCATCAAGCTGCGTTAAGTCAAAACTGACATCACCGTGAATAAGGTCATGCACAACTACCTCGCCGAAAGAAGGGAGCTTGACTCTCAGCGAATACTTCTCACCCGCGGCCAATCTCTTTTCAATCTCGTCAGGAGTAAGGTCCCTGCAGGTTTTAGCATAACGAAAAGGCTGTTTAGCCTGCCTTTGTTTTTCTCTTTCCTCCTCAAGCCTTGCGGGAGTACAGAAACAGCGGTAGGCCTTTCCCTCCGCCAACAGTCTTTCGGCTTCGCTGCGATATAATTCCTTTCGTTCCGATTGGAAATACGGACCGCAGACACCGCCCGCGTCGGGGCCTTCGTCCCAGTCCAACCCCAGCCAACGCAGACTGGAGAGAATCTGACTTACAGAATCTTCCTTTAAACGCTCTGTATCCGTATCCTCAATTCTCAAAATCAGTTTGCCGCCCTTGCTTTTGGCGAAAAGCCAATTGAACAGGGCCGTTCTTGCTCCTCCGATGTGCAGATAGCCGGTAGGGCTGGGCGCGAATCTGACGCGAATCTCTTCCATCTTTTTCCCTCTCTTTGACTGTTAATCGCTTCTAAGGTTCTTTTCCTGACTGGCCTGGTTACCGGCCTACGGCAACTCTTTTTACTGCAGCCGCCAAAACTTCAATGCCGGTAAAAATGTCCTCCGGTTTGGCATACTCCCGTGGATTGTGGCTTATGCCCTCCTTGCAGGGAACGAAGATCATGCTTGTCGGCGCCAGGGCAGCCATGTGCATTGCGTCATGGCCTGCTCCGCTGTTCATCACACGATAGCTGATGTCGCCTTCACGGCAAACTTCCTCAAAAAGCTCGGCCAGCTCATCGGAAAGAGGAACAGGTTTATCAGCGGTCAGCATATCTACGGTAATAAGCACCTCGTCTTCTTCTGCAAATAGGCTGACGGCTCCGTTAATATTTTTCAGCGCGTTTTGTATGCTTTCCTCATTAACACCGCGCAAGTCAACCCATAGGACAACTTTACCCGGTATAACGTTGATTGAGCCCGGCTCTACTTCCACTATCCCCACCGTTGCCACCGTACCGTTTTCCGACTCTTTAACCGCGGCCTCCTGTATAGCCAATATCAGTCTGGCAGCGGTAACAAGAGCGTCCTTGCGGAAAGACATCGGGGTGGCACCGGAATGATCAGCCAACCCTTCCACTGTTATCTTAAAACGTGTCGGCGCTGCAATATTGCGAACGATTCCAATCATTTCGCCTGTTTCATCCAAAACCTTGCCTTGCTCGATGTGCATCTCGAAAAAGCAATGGAAGCAGCCTTTATTCCTGATTGCCTCGCTATATCTGTCAGGATCGTAGCCGCTTTCGCGCAAGCAATCCTCAAAAGAAAGATCGCCTTTTTTCGTTGCTGTCGAAAATTTTTTAGGGTCGCCGACGCCTGCCATAATTTTGCTGCCGATGGTGGCAAAACCAAAACGTGTTGATTCTTCGGCCCTGAAAACAATGAGTTCCAGCGGCCTGTCGAGCTGCTCGTCCTGCAGCATGTACATAACTTCAAGAGCGCCCACGACTCCAAGAACCCCGTCATAAGCTCCGCCCTGGGTCACGGTGTCAAGATGCGAACCCATTGCAACCGGGGCCCAATCCGTATGCCTGCCTTCACGCCTTAAAATCAGGTTGCCGATGGCGTCCTCCGTCACTTGCAAATCAAGGTCTTTGACCTGGTCGAGCAGCCATTTCTGTGCCGCGAAATCTTCTTCGGAGTAAGCCAGCCTGGTTATTCCTTTTTCGGTCTTACCAAATTGTGCAATACCTGCCAGCAAGTTATTTACTCTTTCCCGATTTAGCTTTTTCATTCCTGCCCACTGCCTTTCTCTTATTTGTACCCGAAACCTTGCCCACCTGTTTTTTCTCGAAGGGTTTTCCACTTGCAGCACTTGTCATTTTTTTATTTGTGCCGCCGGTCTTGTTTCCCTGTTTCTTATCGGCGGGTTTTTCAGTTGCAGTGCCTGTCGTC
>JAAYIB010000033.1 GCA_012744295.1 Acholeplasmataceae bacterium | reverse complement strand
CCTGCCCATCGGCATTGTCATAAAAAATTTCATGTTTGTTCATTTCGTACATTTGCCATCACTCCTCTTTAAGATAAAATCGCGCAAGCAATCCGCATTCCCGGAAAAATCCCCGGTCAAGGCAATATCATAGACCGGCAGTCCCTTGATGCAGGCAAAAACACGGTGCAGAACCGGCGGCGACATCCAGCCCTCGTTTTGAATCGTCGTGGAAACGGCAAGTGCCGTCGTTACCTTGAGCGGCTGCAGCGAAGGCCTTATTTCCGCTCTTATGCTGCCAAGGACCGGATGCAGCAGCGCAAACAGTTCGAGTTCAGGCACAAAGGATGAGCCATAGTCCGAAAGGTCGAGCAGCGTCTTGTCCTTGCGGGCGGGGTCCCTGCCGAGGATTCTTTCCGCAAACTCGGGCATCCTTGCAATCATGTTAGGGTTCAGATAGCCCGTGGAGTAGACGAGGCTGGCCTTTTTTTCCGTTTGGGAAAACAGCACATAGTCATCGCCGGCAAATTCCAAACCCCTTGCCATAGCGGATATTGCCGTAGTCGACTTGCCCCGCCCGCCCGCACCGACGAGTCCCACGCCTTTGCCGCCCATGCCTACCGCGGCGGCATGCACAAGCAGATAGTCGGTCGTCAGCAGCGACCACCAGTGAAAGATTTGGCGAAACGGATGGCAGATGTGCAGAAAGGGCAGTTCCCCTCCGCTGTTCAGGCAGTAGTATCCTCGCTTCTCTTCCACGTCAAAGGCTGTGAAATATCTGTTTGTACCGTCATAGAGAAAAGGCAGTGACACTTCTTCCTTGAAGAACAAGCTGCCGCCACGCCAAAGCATCTTGCCGAGAAAGGGCCGGCAGAATTCCGGGTAATTGCCGTCCAGACGCTCCTGCCATACATTTATTACCGCATCGCTTTTCTCAGGCTGCCCACAGACAAGCCGGGCAACGGAAAGCAGCAGTTTTTCCTTTAAGAACGCGGTTTCGAACCGCAGTTCCAAATACTTGCCGCCGAGCCGCAGCCAGGCTTTTTGATTGGAATGCCGGCAGCCTGCACGCTCGACGCCGCTTCGTATTGCGGCGAAAATTTCTTTTTTCGCTATGCTCACGCACTCCCACCTGCCATCCTTTTCAGTCTCCCTGCAAGTTGCCTCGCTTCTGCCTTAAGGTAGCCGGGCAGCGTTTCAACACAGTATCTTTCATAAAGGTACTCCTTGCAGCCGCTTAGGTCAATCCCTTCCCCGGGTGTCTTCGCCGTTATGTAACAATAAGTGCAGTAGATTTTCTGGTAATGAAAGCAAAAATTCTTCTTCAGGCACTCCGCCATATGGCCAAAAAGCCTCATACGACCTTCGTTGTAGCCTTCCTCTCGCGACAGAATCTCAAAAATCGCCGGTGCACCGAGTTTTTCAAGGCTGTCGCCGGTCAGGCGTCTGTAAGTTTCGAGCATCGCAATTACCTGTGGCATTACGCGCAAGCGGTAACAATTACCGACAAAATATTCCCGGTCGAAGTTTTTTACGGCGGCAAGGACCATTTTGACATCAAGCAGCCATTGCTTGTTCCTGCCGCCTTTTTTTTCTTCATGCCCGACAATATCGAAAAACTCGTTCAGCAAGAGACTTAGCAGCAGGTCCTCCGGTGCCGGAACAAAGACCTCAAGATCATAAAACTTTATTTTTTGTGCTTTTTCCCACAGAGTTTGCTCCAGGTTTTCCCTTCTGTAGCTTTCCTTAAAGATTGTCCTGTGGAGGTCGATGCGATATTTTCCGTCCTTGCAGAAATCGATGGAATGGCCTGCCTCCCGTCTTTGGAACCCCATTGCGTCGGCAAGCGCGGCGGCCTTGTCAAAATTCTCCGGCGGCACCGCAATGTCAACATCTGCCATAAACCTCATGCCGAGACTCTTGTAGTACGTATGGGCGAGGACGACCCCCTTCATTAAAAGAATTGGGATGCCGGCATTATCATATGCCTTTAAAAGCGGCAGAATGCCCGAAAGATTGAAACTGTTTCTGCACATCGACCATTTGAAAAGGCCGTTGATGCGTGGCCTGAGCTTCGCTGTGAGAGGCGAATCGCCGTTGTGAAGAAGGAAATACGGCATCAGGTGGATGGATTCGTGGTCGAGGTCCTCGAACACGCTTGCGGCCAGGAAATCCCTGCAGCTTTTTTCGCGCTCTCCGCCTCCCGCAAACAGGTTCCTGACGAGAAGTCTGTCTTCCGTCTCGTAACCTAAAAGCTCTTCAAAGTTATCGTAAGTCAGCCGCAAAAAGAATCACTCCCCGCTTATGTCCGCTAATCGAGCCTTTCAGCCCTGCCGTTTTCAAACTTGATTTTAAAATCGCTGTTTTCCAATGTGCTGAGACGGTGTGCCACCGCAACAATCGTGATCTGCCCCTTGAGGTTCAGAATCGCTTTTGTAATTGTTTTTTCAGTCTTGCTGTCGAGCGAAGACGTCGCCTCGTCCAGAACCAGTATTTCGGGCTCCCCGTATAGGGCTCTCGCTATGCCGACTCGCTGTTTCTGTCCTCCCGAAAGCCTGACGCCGCGTTCGCCGACGGAAGTATTGACCCCTGCCGGAAGCTTGTCGACGAAGTCCTTCAGTTCGGCCATCCTGATTACGTGCGTCAGCCTCTCCTCGTTGATTTTTTCAGGCGGAATGCCTAAAGCGATATTTTCACGAATGCTGCCGTCAACAAGGTAAATATTCTGGGGCACGTAGGCGAGGTTCGACTGCCAGCCGCGAAGATCGCTGCGGATATCGACGCCGTCAGCCTTGATTGCTCCCGTATCCGGTGCAATGAGTCCAAGCAGGATGTCGACAAAGGTCGTCTTGCCGGCACCCGATGGTCCGATGATACCGACAAAGCTGCCCTTGGGGATACTGAAGGAAACATCGCTCAAAACCTCGCTTCTGCCGCTTGGATACTTGAAACCGAGGTCCTCCACCGTTATTGCGCAAGCAAAGGGCATTTTTTGATCCGTACTTTGGAAAAGCAGCGGCTTTCCCTGCTGCTCGCGCTGCCTGCTTGCCAGAAGGTCCGCTTCAAGGTCTTTAAAGGCCGGCAGGTTGAACTTGATGTCATTCAAAAAAAGTATCGTCCTGTGGGCGCAGGGCATCAGACGAAAGGCCGCGAGCGCCAGAACGCAGAGTAAGGGAACAATGTCGGCCGGCGTCGCGCCAAGCGCGATTTTTGCTATGATCAGCAATAGAAGCGCGCTGACCACTATGG
>JAAYIB010000032.1 GCA_012744295.1 Acholeplasmataceae bacterium | reverse complement strand
TTACAGGCCAGTCCCAGCGAGTCAAACCCAGGGCCACAATTGGCAGAGGTTGCCGGCACGCGGATGGAAATTTTATTTTGCATTTTCTCAACCTGCCTTAATCGAGATTGTCGTCTTCTACGCGTATCACGCTGCAGATTTTTTCAACAATCGGCAAGGCGCGAAGGGTTTGAATCGCCATTCTTAGATTGAATTCGGAAACATCATAGGTAATTACAACAAGTTCAGAAAAACCGTTAACCTTGGCTTTTTGCACAACATTCTTCAGACTGACGTTTTGCGCTCCGAAAGCGGCCGCAATTCCGGCAAGAACGCCAGGCTTGTCATGCACGTGCAGTCGGATGTAGCAGGGAGAGGTAATGTTCTCGATAGTACAAAGGTGCTTTTCATCATAACAGGTGCACGATATGCGACCTGTAGAACCATGCCTGATATTGCGCGCCACATCAACGATATCTCCGCAGACTGCGCTCGCCGTCGGCATCCTGCCCGCTCCGCGGCCAAAAAACATCGTATCGCCGACAGCATCTCCGGTTACATATACCGCATTATAAACATCATTAACCTTGGCCAGCGGGTGGTCGCTCGGCAACATCGTAGGATGAACCCTTACACTTATTCCGTCCTTTTCATCTCGCTTGGCAATTGCCAGCAGTTTTACAACATAACCAAGCTCGTTGGCGTAATCAATGTCTCTGAGTGTAAGGTTTTCTATACCCTCCACATGTACATCTTCCAATACAACCCTTGTATTAAAGGCAATGGAGGCAAGTATGGCAATTTTTCTCGCTGCGTCAAGACCTCCGATATCCGCAGTGGGATCTGACTCAGCGTAACCCTTGTCCTGCGCTTCCTTCAATACATCAGCGAAATCAAGATGTTCTGCCGACATTTTTGTCAGCATGTAATTGGTCGTGCCATTGACAATTCCCATCACCGAGGTTATCTTGTTGGCTGCCAGACACGATTTCAACGGGCGGATAATCGGAATGCCCCCGCCTACAGATGCTTCAAACATAAAGTCAACCTGATTTTGAGAGGCAAGTTCGAACAACTCTTTGCCATGCTTAGCTAAAACATCCTTATTGGCTGTTACCACGTTCTTTCCGTGGCGTAATGCTTCCGCTATAAACTCCTTGGCGGGATGTTCACGGCCTATTAACTCGACAACGATATCAAGGTCCGGATCTTCCAATATATCTTCGATTTTATCTGTAATTTGATATTTTTGCCCAAGTTCGACAGCCAGTTGAGGATTTCTTTCAAGAATCTTGGTGATTCTTACCGGCATGCCAACCTTTTTCTCAATATCCGCGGCGTTTTTTTCCAAAACAAGTATTACACCGCCGCCGACAGTTCCGGCTCCCAATAATCCTACATTAACAACGTTGTCCATTTGTAACTCTTTCCTCCTTAAATAAACCTAACGTCATCACACCTGTCCAAGCACTTCCAGCCGTTTTACTCCTTCAATCATACGAAGCTTGTCAAGCAACGCTTCAAGGTCTATCGTAAGTTCTTTGGTTTCAATGGAAATAGTGGTATTTGCTACCCCCTGCAGCGGTATTCCCTGATTTATGGTCATAATGCTCCCCGAATCACCGGCAACAGTATTCAATACACGTGACAAGACTCCGGATTTATGTTCAAGCAGCAGAGATAGTGTGATAATTTTTTCCTTGCTGGCTTCGTAAAACGGGAAAACATAATCTTTATATTTGTAGTAAGCACTCCGGCTAAGACCCATCTTCTCGACGGCTTCATTAATTGTTTTGATTTCTCCGCGTTTCAGAATTTCTTTTACCTTGATTGTTTTCTTAATAGCTTCAGGCAGGATTTCTTCACGCACCAAAAAGAAAGTTGACTGCTCGGACATCGTTACTCCTCCTCTTTTCGTACAAAATTCCAGTTATAGAAGAATATTTTCTATTCACAAAAGACATTATAGCATTTTATCTAAGTTTATGCCACATGAAAAATATTATTTATAATACTTTGTCCTTCTCTATTTGACATTATATAACATATTCGCGCTTGCCGCTGCGGCGCATCAATTCCTGCAGGGCAGTACGCGGCGGTTTGTTTTCGTACAAAATCTGATAAATGCTTTCACTGATAGGCATTTCGACTTCGTGCAGCTTCGCCAGTCGGTTTGCAGTGATTGTGGCATTTATGCCTTCAATCACCATTTTGGTGCCGCTCAGTATTTCGGTTAGAGATTTACCGGCAACGAGCGCCTCTCCTGCACGTCTGTTTCTGCTGTGTCCGCTGGTTCAAGTTGCTATAAGGTCCCCGATGCCGGCCAAACCGCCGAATGTTTGATTTTGCGCGCCCATTCTTACGCCCAGACGTGTAATTTCTGTCAACCCGCGTGTAATAAGTGCCGCCTGCGAATTCTCGCCAAAACCGAGTCCTGCCATCATTCCGCTTGTCAGGGCAATTACGTTTTTAAGACTTCCGGCAAGCTCCACAC
>JAAYIB010000031.1 GCA_012744295.1 Acholeplasmataceae bacterium | reverse complement strand
TTTTTTATGTATGAGGCTTTCTATCCGGACAGGCCTCGGCCCGGGACGCATGAGGCGCAAGCGAGGAAGGAGCGATAGCGGCTCAGCGGTTCGAGCGCAGTAAGAACGCCCTTGGAGATATCCCTTGCAGCATAAAACCATTCTGATTTTACAGGGCGGTTTTTTGTTGTAAAAACATGATGTAACATTGCTCTTTTAATGCTATAATAATTCTAAAAAGGAGGAGAGTACTGCTAAAAAGTTGGGTCGCAAAGGATTTTTGGCAAGAAGAACGTAAGGTGTTAGCAAAAATTCAAAGGAGCTGAGATGATGAAAAAAGTTTTATCGATTCTTTTGGTAATGATTATGTCCTTCCTTGTTGCCGCATGCGGTGGCGGAGCTAAGGAAACCCCAAAGTCTGACGGCAAGGCTGTCAAAGTCGACCGCAGCAAGCAATTCATTACAGTGCTGACCGGACCGACAAGCGGTATTTACTTCCCTATAGGCGGTGCCTTCTCCAAACTTGTAGGTTCTATGGGTTATAAAACATCAGCTACTGCAACCGGTGCGACCGGCGAAAACATAAACGCAATCTTAACCGGACAAGGCGAAATGGCAATTGCCATGGCTGACTCGGTCATACAGGCTGTTGAAGCTTCCGGTGCCTATGAAGGCAAAAAACCTGCAACAGACCTGCGTTCTATGATGGGATTGTGGCCTAACGTGTGTCAGATTGTTACTACCGAAGCTTCAGGAATAAAAAAGTTTTCTGATTTGAAAGGCAAAAAAGTAGGCGTTGGCGCGCCGAATTCGGGAGTTGAACTCAATGCCCGCATGATGTACGAAGCTCATGGAATGACGTATGCGGATTCGAAGGTTGACTACCTCTCCTACGGCGAGGCTATCGATCAAATGAAAAATGGCCAATGCGACGCGGCCTTCGTTACATCCGGTCTTGGCAACGCTACTATCAAGGAACTCGGAACCACTCAGAAAATAGTTTTCATTCCGGTAGAAGGCGAACCTTTGAAAAAGTTGATGGCAAAATATCCTTTCTATGTAGAATGGAAAATCCCTAAAGAAACCTACGGTACTGCCGTTGATACTACGACGGCTGCCGTTATGAACATTATGCTCGTCAGCAAGAACCTTCCCGACGATGTTGTTTACGACCTTTTGACAGGAATTTATTCCGCTGACGGTCTTAAGACAATCGGCGATTCGCATGCAACCGCAAAGAAGGAAATCAAAATGGAAACGGCACTGCGCGGCATTAAAGGAACAAAAGTACAGCTGCATCCCGGCGCTGTCAAATTCTACAATGAAAAGGGAATCAAGTAAGTTTTGTTGAAATGAAGATGCGAAGAGAGATTACCATATTCTTTCTGGCTCTTGTGCTTGTTGTTGCCGGCTACACGTTTAACTGGGCAGCACAAACCGTGTTGCGCATTTATGACTACAAGTCCGGCGAGGTTTATGTTGAAGTGCCAGCCAAAGGAGGCGACAAGCTTTTCTTTGGCTGGATTCATTCATGGGAAAAAATTCCGTGGAATGAGTACTATACAATTATGCCCGATAACACAATAGTTTTGGATTCGATTTCGTTTCCTGCCTTCGGAGCAGGTATTCCGGAAAACAAAGGCAAGGTTTGCCGCGTAGAAAATGGCATGATCTACATGGAGGAAATCGGCCAGGTTTTTCCGGAGTTCAGTTGGCTTAATTCCCATTTTGCCACCAGGGAGATAATTTTAAATCGGCAGCTGATTTCAAAGGGGGACATGCTCCCAGAGCATACCCGCTTAAGGCTTGTTGTCGAAAGGAGATTTAATAAATGGCTAAAATAGACAATAAGACAGAGCAGTCAACCTCCGAAGAAGTTAAGGAGACTATCGGTTTTGAAGGGGACAGCGAGCTTGTAGAAAAATCAGAAGAGATTGTCAGAAAGTTAGACAAGGAGTCCGCTACCAGAATTTTTTCCAGCGACAAGATGAAAAAACTGCTCTACCTGATAGCTGTTGTAGTTTCCTGCTATCATCTGTATACAGCTTTCTTCGGACCGCCCGTAACTTTGAAGCATCGTTCGCTGCACGTAGCCATGATGCTTTCGATGGCGTTCATCATGTATCCGTTTTCACCCAAGGCCAGCAATAAAAGTGTTGCCTGGTATGATTGGATATTTGTCACATTATCTTGCGCCGTACCGTTTTACGTCTGGACTGACTACCTCGGCGTTGTAGAACGTGCCGGCAGAGCCAGCGAAACCGACATGGTGATTTCGACCTTGCTTGTTGTACTTGTGCTTGAAGCATCAAGGCGTGTGACAGGTTGGGCACTTCCAATCTTAAGCATGACCTTTATTGCTTACGGCCTGTTTGGACGCGATATGCCGGGAATATTTGCGCACCGTGGTTATGACTGGACAGCTCTTTCCAATCATTTTTTTGCCAATACGGAAGGTATTTACGGAACTTCTGTCAGCGTTGCCGCAAGCTATATCTTTTTGTTCATAATGTTCGGCTGTGTCATGAATAAGTGCGGCATGGGACAATTCTTTAACGATTTGGCACTTTCTTTAGCCGGCAGTTCAAAAGGCGGACCTGCTAAGGTTTCAGTAATAGCTTCCGGTTTCCTTGGATCAATCAACGGCTCCGCAATTGCGAACGTTGTTACAACCGGTGCTTTTACAATTCCTTTGATGAAAAAGACCGGCTATTCCAAAGAATTTGCCGGAGCCGTTGAATCGTCGGCTTCCGTCGGAGGCCAGCTGCTTCCTCCGATTATGGGTGCAGCGGCTTTTATCATGGCGGAAATGTTAGGTGTCGAGTATTCGAGCATCGTTGTTTGGGCCGCGGTACCGGCATTGCTGTATTACCTCGGCATTATGATTCAAATCCAGCTCCGTGCCTCCAAGGATGGCCTTGTAGGACTCACGAAGGACAAGCTGCCGAAATTTGGCGTAGTAGTTAAAGACAAGGGGCATTTGTTTCTGCCCATACTATTTTTGCTTTATATGTTGTTTTTCTCCGGCAGAACCGTTATTAATTCGGCCTTTTTATCAATCATCGTGACAATTATTGTTTCCCAATTCAAGGCTTCCACAAGAATGAGCTTCAAGGATGTTGTTGATTCCTTAGCTGATGGCGCGAAACAAACGGTTTCCGTCGCCATCGCCTGCGCCTGTGTCGGTATTATCATAGGCGTCTCGTCAAAAACCGGTTTTGGCCTGACAATTGCCAACACCATCATTTCCATCGGCGAGCAAAGCTTGTTGTTCACACTTATCTTCACCATGATTACCTGCATGATTCTGGGCATGGGACTGCCCTCGATTCCGGCCTACATCATAACCGCAACCATCGCGGCTCCTGCCTTGGCCGAACTTGGCATACCACCGTCCGCGGCACATATGTTCTCCTTCTATTTTGCGATGTTTGCAAACATAACGCCTCCAGTGGCACTGGCCTCCTTTGCCGCAGCGGGGTTGTCCGGCGGCGATCCCATGAAAACCGGCATTCAGTCCGTAAAGCTTTCGATTGCGGGCTTTATCGTGCCCTTCATGTTTGTTTATTCTCCCAAGTTAATGTTGATTGACACAACTTTGTTGGAAGGTGTCTGGACGGCGCTGTCTGCCAGCCTCGGTGTTTTTCTGATAGCCATGGCTACCGAGGGCTACATTTATGCACGCCTTAGTTTCCTGAACCGCATCATTGCGGCTGCAGGAGCACTTTGTCTGATTAAGAGCGGTATCATTACCGACATGATCGGGTTGGCCGTTCTGGCCTTTATTATCGTTATGCAAAAAAGAAAAGCCAGGACGATAGGCGTCAAGCCTGCGTCATAACACACAGAGTTTAGTTTTTCCAAGGGTGGAGCACAAAGCTCTGCCCTTTTCATGTAAGTTCATGCAAAGGACATCTGAAGAGACAAGCTTGCATTTATGCTGCAAATACGTTATAATACCACTTGCGGCATAAAGAATCAAAACCGCAGCGAAATAACAGACAGTTCGTGACCATCCTGTCTCTAAACAAAACTACGGTGCGTTCTGCCTATTGGCAGTGCTTAGTTTGTTTTGAGGCCGCAAGGCCTCTTTTTACTGTCTGTGCTAAATCAGCATAAGGAGCAGCAATGAACGTTAAAGAATTTTCCAAAACAAAAAGAATAACAATTTCGGCCTTGTGTATGGCGCTTTACATAGTTCTGATGCTGTGTACGCAAAGCTTTGCCTTCGGCCAGTATCAGATCAGAATTGCGACCGCTGTTTACGCCCTCAACTGGACATTTCCCTTTCTGGTGGCACCTCTCGGCCTGGCCAATTTCCTGAGTAACTCTATGATGGGAGGCCTTGGGCCCCTTGACATGTTTGGCGGGGCTTTTGTGGGCTTTCTGACGGGACAGATCATAGTTTGGCTGAAAACAAAGGGAACGCCTTACTTTACAATCGCCTTTCCCATTATTTTCGTTCCCGGCTTGCTTGTGCCCGTATGGCTTTCCGTGCTTTTAGACATTCCCTATGCCGTGCTTGCACCTTCCCTCTTAATCGGCCAGGTCCTTCCCGCCATAGTGGGCGCCGTGCTGGTTGCCGCCCTGGAAAAGAAGGAAATATTGTCAGAGGCATCAGAAAAGAGTTAAATAGAGGAGGAAGAAACATGCAGGGAAGAAAAACAGATGAGCTTGCGGGAATATCGCTGCTCGGACGGCAACACACCAAGTATGCGATGGACTACGAGCCGCAGGTGCTTGAAGCCTTTGCAAACAAACATCCTGATAATGACTATTTTGTAAAATTTAATTGTCCTGAATTCACCAGTCTTTGCCCGATGACCGGTCAGCCTGACTTTGCGACTATCTATATTTCATATGTGCCTGATAAAAAGCTTGTAGAGAGCAAGTCATTGAAGCTCTACCTGTTCAGTTTTCGTAATCATGGCGATTTTCATGAAGATTGCGTCAATATTATCATGAAGGATCTGGTCAAACTGCTTGAGCCTAAATATATTGAGGTGTCAGGGAAGTTTACGCCACGCGGGGGCATCAGCATAGATCCCTACTGCAATTACGCGAAGAAAGGTGTGGGATGGGAAGAAACCGCAAAACAAAGACTGCATTTTCACGATATGCAGCCGGAGTCTGTCAACCATAGAAAATAAGAATGCTTCGGCACGCAGGATCTTTTTCCTGCGTGCTTTTTTCCTGATGAAGCAGGCCGCTCCTTCTTCTATTTTATCTTTATCTATGTTACAATAGGCATGTACTAAAAATAAAAGGGGTTTTGCTGTAAGTGGGACTCAAAAAGTTCCACGAGGGACAAAAGTCTAATGGCTGAGGAGTTCTTATGGACAATATTATCAATCTACAGAAAAAAATTGTACCGGAACTTAGTGAACTCTTGGTTCTGCGTTACCAGGTCCTTCGGCAGGTAAGCCATGAGGCTCCGATTGGCAGAAGAGCTTTGGCAGGCAGGCTTGGTCTCAGTGAAAGAGTTTTGCGCGCACAGGTGGACTTTTTGAAAAATTGCGGACTTTTAAATTTTTCTCCTCTGGGTATGTACGTAACTGAAGAAGGAGAGGAAATCCTGAAAGAACTCGCGGACTATGTCCGCAAGCTTCAGGATCTTTCGTCATTGGAAGCGCTGCTCAGTGAAAGGCTGAACATTGCACGGGTAGTCATCATACCTGGCGACTGCGACCAGGAAGACGTAGTAAAACGGGAAATTGGGCGTGCGGCGGCAGGCATATTGATTGGTTTAATCAGTGACGGCAGCGAGCACGTTGTTGCAGTCAGCGGCGGCAGTACGATGGCAGCCATGGCGGCCAACGTCAGCGGCAGCGCTCCGAAAACCGTAGTTGTGCCGGCCCGCGGCGGGTTAGGTGACAATGTCGAAGACCAGGCCAACACAATCGCCTCGGTTCTGGCGCGCAGGTTCGGGGCAAAGTACAAGCAGCTTTACGTTCCCGATGGTGTCAGCGAGGATATTCTTAACAGCATTCTGGCTGAAGACGTTACTGTCAAGTCTGTAGTCGAAGTTATCAGGCGCGCCGATATTCTTGTCCATGGCATGGGCAGAGCGGATATTATGGCTGTCCGACGCGGTTTGTCCGAGGAGATTTTGAGAAAATTGTCGGAAGAAGGAGCAGTGGGTGAGGCTATCGGTCAGTATTGCAGTCTCGAAGGCAAAGTAGTTTATGTCACGAATAACGCAGGATTGATGGTGAATGACCTCGTACATATAAATAAAGTAATCGGACTAGGCGGCGGCAAGTCAAAGGCAGAGGCGATATTGTCGGTTATCAGGGCTTCCCGACAGGACATACTGATTACTGACGAGGCCGCGGCGAAAGCAATTACGGAGATTCTTGCCGTAGATAATAAAGTTTAGATGAAAATCAAGCAGTTAACTTAAGGAGGTTATTTTATTATGGCTAATGTGGCAAAGGTTGGTATCAATGGTTTTGGAAGAATTGGGAGAAATGTTTTTAGAGCAGCCCTGAATAATCCGGCAGTAGAGATAATCGCGGTTAACGATTTGACTGACGCCGCGACTCTCGCTCATTTGTTGAAATACGACTCCATACACGGCACGTTTGAGGCAGATGTGCAAGTCGATGGCGACAGCCTTGTTGTAAATGGTAAAAAAGTAAAGGTTCTGGCCCAAACTGATCCTGCAAAACTGCCCTGGGGTGAGTTAGGAATTGACATCGTGGTGGAATCCACAGGACGCTTTACTGCAGGCGAAAAAGCTAAAGCGCATCTTGCAGGCGGCGCCAAAAAGGTTATCATTTCGGCACCGGCCAAAGGAGAAGACATTACAATCGTAATGGGCGTTAATGAGGAGAAGTATGACGCGCAAAAGCACCACATTATTTCTAATGCTTCCTGCACCACCAATTGTCTGGCACCTTTTACGAAGGTCCTGCTCGAAAAGTTCGGTATTGAAAGCGGTTTGATGACAACGGTGCATTCCTATACGAACGATCAAAAAATTCTTGATCTGCCGCACAGTGACCTGAGGCGGGCAAGAGCTGCAGCCATGTCGATTATTCCGACAACGACCGGAGCCGCAAAAGCCGTTTCCCTGGTGCTTCCCGAGCTGAAAGGTAAGATGAACGGTTTTGCTATGCGCGTTCCAACGCCGAACGTTTCGATTACGGACTTGACGGTTATGCTTAGTAGGGATACCACTGAGACAGAAATAAATGAAGCGTTGAAAAATGCCGCTGAGGGTGAATTAAAAGGCATTATGGGTTATAACGAACTGCCGCTTGTCTCCCGTGACTATAACGGCTGCCCGCTAAGTTCCATAGTTGATGGCTTGTCCACCATGATGGTGGGCTCCAGGATGGCAAAGGTTGTTGCCTGGTATGACAATGAGTGGGGATATTCCAACAGGGTTGTAGATCTGGCCGTCTATATGGCCAAAAAAGGCCTGTAACAGACGAAAGAGAGGTTCTGCCCATGGATAAGAAGACCCTGTCGGACTTGCAGCCTGAAGGGAAAAAGGTGCTTGTTCGTGTTGATTACAACGTGCCGATGGACGATGTCGGCCGTATTACGGATGACACTCGCATCCGCAGCACTTTGCCCACTATTGAGTATTTGCTTAAGCACAAGGCGGCAGTAATTCTCATGGCCCATTTTGGACGTCCGAAAGGAAAAGTGGATCCTAAGTATTCTCTTGCTCCAGTAGCTGCGCATTTGGCCGGCCTATTGGGTAAACAAGTCCAGTTTGCGGATGACTGCATTGGCGAAGAAGCTGAAAGTGCTGCCGAACAGTTGGAGGCCGGAGAGGTCCTTATGTTGGAAAACCTGCGTTTCCACGCCGAGGAAGAAAAAAATGACACGGCTTTTGCGGAAAAGCTTGCAGCTTTAGCCGATCTGTATGTGAATGACGGCTTCGGCGTCTCACATCGTGCGCACGCTTCTGTAGACGGCGTCACCAGATTTCTGCCTTCAGCTGCCGGATTTTTGCTGGAAAAGGAAATCAAGTACGTAGGGCAGACGGTAGAAAACCCCGTACGTCCCTTTGCCGCAATCATCGGTGGCGCCAAGGTCTCTGATAAAATCGGCGTAATCGACAATCTTCTCGATAAAGTCGACATGCTTTTAATCGGCGGCGGCATGGCCAACACCTTTTTGGCGGCGGATGGTTTTAAAATGGGACTCTCGCTTGTGGAAGAAGACAAGATAGAGCTGGCCAAAAAACTGCTAAAAAAAGCTGAAGAAAAAAAAGTCAGACTATATCTGCCGGTTGACCTTGTTATGGCTGAGTCTTTTGCAGCGGATGCCGGGCATGAAGTGCAGGAGATAGGAAGATTAAGCCAAATTAAAATGGCTCTCGACATCGGTCCCAAGACGGCGGCATTGTACGCAGAAGCATTAAAAACAGCTAAAACGATTGTTTGGAACGGACCGATGGGAGTTTTTGAAATGGCGGCCTTTGCCAAAGGCACCGAGGCTGTTGCCAAAGCGGTAGCCATGAACAAGGGCATAACAATTGTCGGCGGAGGTGACTCCGTGGCAGCGATTGGAAAATTGGGATTAGCAAAAAAGATAAGGCATATTTCAACGGGCGGCGGCGCCTCGCTCGAATATCTGCAAGGAATGGTCCTGCCCGGCATTGCAGCGCTTGACGACGTGCGCAGGCCGATGCTTGCGGGAAACTGGAAAATGCATAAAGGCGTGAATGACGCGGTTAGTCTTGCCGAGGCCATTGTCGAGGAGACAAACGGCACCTTGAACGAGGTTGTTGTTTTCCCGCCCTTTACCGCTTTGGAAAGCGTGGCGGACGCTATTGACGGCCGGCACGTCGGTTACGGTGCCCAGGACCTGCATTGGGAAGACCAGGGGGCCTTTACGGGAGCAGTTTCGGGAAAAATGATTGCAGACATCTGCTGTGAATATGTCATAGTAGGTCACTCGGAACGCAGAACCCTTTTCGGCGATAACGAGGTAGCAGTGGCAAAGAAGGTTGCGGCTGCTTTCCGTAATGGCATCAAACCGCTTTTGTGCGTTGGCGAAAATGCTGCGGAAAGAGCCGAAGGCAAAACCGCCAGAAAAATCAGCATGCAGATTAACAATGCATTTAAGGGGCTGAAGGCCGAGCAAGCAAAAAAGGTCGTAGTAGCTTACGAACCGCTGTGGGCGATTGGCAGCGGCAAGACGGCTTCTCCTGAGGCTGCATTGGAAGTTTGCCGCCTCATAAGGGATAAACTGACAAAAATGTTCGGCGAAAGAATATCCCGTGAGATTCGGATTTTATACGGAGGCAGCGTTAACGAAAAAAATGCCGCTTCCTTCAAACTTAGCGGCATAGACGGCTTGCTTGTCGGAGGCGCGAGCCTTAATGCCGAAGAGTTTTCTAAAATAGTAAGAAGTTTCTAAAGGAGAAACCTATACAAATGGCTAAAAAACCGGTGCTGCTGATGATATTAGACGGCTGGGGAATAGCGCCCGATTCTCCCTCAAATGCGGCAAAAAGGGCCAAAACGCCTGAACTTGAAGCATTGTTTGCCTCCTGCCCCCATACGGAAATTACCTGTTCGGGCGAAGCTGTAGGCTTGCCTGAAGGACAAATGGGAAACTCCGAAGTAGGGCATTTGAACATCGGGGCAGGCAGAATAGTTTATCAGGAGCTTACCCGCATCTCCAAGTCGATAAGGGACGGCGACTTTTTTGCGAACGAGACACTGGTCAAGGTTATGAAGGCCGCAAAAAGTAAGAATTCCAGGCTCCATCTGATGGGACTGCTTTCGGACGGCGGAGTCCATAGCCATATCGACCACTTGAAGGCACTGCTGCAGATGGCCAAACTGCAAGGAGTGGAAGAAGTATGCGTCCATGCTTTCCTTGACGGACGCGACGTGGGTCCTAAAACCGCAATCGGGTATCTCAAGGATTTGGCAAGCGAAATGCATGAGACCGGCATAGGCCGCATTGCAACAGTAGCGGGCCGTTATTATGCGATGGATAGGGACAAGCGCTGGGAGAGGCTGGAAAAGTCTTACGCGGCGATTGTTTACGGTCAAGGCGAAAAAGCGGCCAGCGCTGTTGAGGGCGTCTTAAAAGCTTACGCGGAAGGTGTGACCGATGAATTTGTAGAACCCTTCATCGTTGCAGGTGGCGCAAGGG
>JAAYIB010000030.1 GCA_012744295.1 Acholeplasmataceae bacterium | reverse complement strand
TCTCAATACCGCCCACTCGTAGATAAGCGCCGAATTGAACATGATGTCCGCGTCCTCCGAATAGGGAAAAATGTTCTTCTCCTCACCCGCCATTACGGAGGGCCACATTCTTAGAGTAGTTGCAGGGTCACGATTCCGGTACTTGCTGTCACGAACAATACGCCTGATAAGACGTGCGTCGGTAGTTGGGATGCGGCTGTGCTCGTCTATTGCAATCTGCGTCATCGTGCTGATATGAATTTTTACCTTGTTATGACGCGGAATGCTGACGGACACCTTTTCATTAAGCGCGTGGATGCCCTCTACTATTACAAGACGACTTTTGCCTATACGAACTTTTCTGCCGGAAGGCGACTGCCTGCCGGTATAAAAGTCAAAGCGTGGCAGCTCCACTTCTTCACCCGCAAGCATTAGTTTCAAATGCTGATTGATGAGAGGCACGTCGATGGCCTCCAGAGACTCCAGGTCAATCGGCATGCTTCGTACTTCCAACTGTTCCCGGTCAAGATAGTAGTCGTCAAGTGAAACCTTCACCGTTTCTATGCCCAATACTTTCAACTGGATACTCAGACGTTGAATAAAAGTGGTTTTTCCGGAAGATGAAGGGCCGGCAACAAGAATTATTTTAAAGCGGTTCATGTTTTCCATGATGAAATCCGCAATCTCGGCAAGCTTTTTTTCATGCAGCGCTTCAGCCATCAGAATGACATCATTGATTTCTCCTTCCTCGACATACTCGTTCAAACGGCCGATATAATCACAACCGACAATACCTGCCCAACGCTCGGCTTCAAGAAAGACTTTGGCCATTTTTGGCATCTCAATAAATTCAGGCAGTTTGCTGGGGTCTTCCTGCAGCGGATACCTTAAGATCATTCCGGGCTTATAATAGCGAAGTTCAAAAACTTTCAAATAACCCGTGCTTGGAACCATGGTCCTGTAAAAATAATCAAAACCATCTCCACAGTAATAAAGGCTGATCTTTTTTCTTCCGGACTGCTGCATCAGCTTGACCTTTTCAAGCTCGCCCCTCTCCTCAAAAAGACTCACTGCCTCCTCGATTGCAATCGTCTTCCTGACAATTGGCAGGTCTTCCTTTACCAACTCACGCATTCTGTTCTCGACGGCTTTTACGTCGAGCTCGGTTAAAGGATATTCCAGCTTGAATTCACAGTATAATCCCTTGCTCAGAGAATGCTCAACGATTACCTGCCCTTGAGGGAAAAGCTCCCGCGCCGCCAATACCAAAAGGAAAATCAGGCTGCGCTGATAGACCTTCGAGCCGGCCTCCGTCGTCAAGTCAAAAAAGTCAACGGCACAAGGTTCAGTCACAGGCGTTAAAATATCTCTGACGTCGTTATCAATGCTCGCTGCCACAATCGGCGTGCTGCGTCCGGAGGAAAAATCACGGCTGATCTCGAGCAGCGTAGTGCCTTTTTCATATTCAAAAGCTTGTCCGTTGACATGCACGCAAACTTTATGCATTTCTTCACTCTCCTTGTAAAAAGTTCGGCGTTTTCCATAATTGTAACACTTATCGTGTGTTTTTGTCCTTGCAAAAGTCTTTTTCTTATAATAGAAGCTTATGTTCGGTTCTGACACAAGCGGTAAAAAGCCGCCGTAATATTACGGCGGCTGCAAAACAACCTTAAAAACCATTATGCGGCTCCCTCAGACAAAAAGCAACAGGCTGAATGCCATCACCATCATACCCGAAACCATTCCGTAAAT
>JAAYIB010000029.1 GCA_012744295.1 Acholeplasmataceae bacterium | reverse complement strand
TTTTATCCCGGCAGCTTCTTACCAGTTCGAGTTCTTTTTCCGAAGAAAGATAGCTGAAGGGGAACTGCAGCGTTTCGTAAAGTCCCGACGCGATGCATTTGCGCGCCACGCCGATTTTGTGGCAGGTGACGCCGATGTGGCGGATTTTGCCCTCACGCTTGGCCTTTAGCATACATTCGTACATTTGTGTTCCGTCGCCCGGCGCGTAGCAGATGTCGGTGTTGTGGAACTGATAAATGTCGATGTAATCGGTCTTGAGGTTCTTCAGCGAAGTTTCCAGGTCACGCCGGAAGTCTTCCGGGGTCTTGGCGGGAGTCTTCGTAGCTATAAAAAGTTCGCCGCGCCTTTCGGCAAAAGCCTGTCCCAGCTTTTCCTCACTGTCGGTATAAGACCTGGCGGTGTCAAAAAAACGCATGCCGCCTTCGTAGGCCTTGCGCAGAAGCCCGACGGCCGTCGCCATGTCGGCCCGTTGAATCGGAAGCGCGCCGAAGGCGTTCTGGCGGACGGTGATGCCCGTCGAGCCGAGGCGGAGCAAACGCGGTTGATTTGTCATTTTCTTCATCCTCCCTGCCGCCTTAAGCACGGCTTCTTTTTGTCATGCGGCGGTATCATGCCGGCAGCCTGTAATACATGATGCCGTCAGCTGTCCGGCGCTGCAGCCGTCCCTGATTGACAAGATATTCCAGATGGGCCGCGGCTTCACCGGTTGCAAACCATTTCTGTGCCTTGGGAAAGTCCTCCCAGCTTCTGGCGCGGATATCCCAGTGCATTTGCGCCGCCGTACGACTGGCGGTTTGTTCCCCCTGCGCCATAATCGCCATTACTTCGGCCAGCCGCTTTTCATGGTGCTGAAGAAGTTCTTCGATGCGGGCAAGATGATTGCTGACGAGCTCGCGGTGCGCGGTGAAAAGCAGCTCGATCGGAAGCGCCGCCACCTTGCGCAGGCTGGCAAAATACTGTGCCAGCGAATCCTGCCTGAAATCCCAGAAAGTAATATTAGGCGTTATCGTGAAAAGAATGTGGTCGCCGCAAAAAAACAGTTTGTGTTCGGCTTCATACAGACCGATATGTCCGGGAGTATGCCCGGGAATATCAACCACCTCGAAATCATAACCGCCATAGCTCAGCCTGTCGCCTTCGGCCAGAGGGCGGCAGTCGGCCAGAGGCAGCGGCCGGTAGCGATAACCCGGATGGTCGTCGACTGTGATGCCGTATTCTTCAAGGCCGAGCAGCCTGGCTTTTTCGTTCATATTGACCCAAGCCTCGCCGCCCGCCATTTTCCGGATGGCTTCTTGTTCGGCTCTGCCCGCAAAAACTCTTGCTCCCCGCTCTTCGAGCAAGTGGGCAAGACCGGTATGGTCGGAATGCCTGTGCGTCAGCAGCACGTCGGTCCGGTCAAGCGCGATGCCCAGCTCGGCAATGCCGCCGAGCAACGCTTCCTCACATTCCGGGCGGTTGAAGCCCGTATCGATAATAAGGCTGCGTTCCTTGCCGGCAATAACGTAGCAGTTCAGCTCCTTCAGCGGATTCTTGGGCAGGGGGATTCTCAAGCGGTAAATGTTGGGATATAGCTGCTCTGTCATCTGTTTTGTCTCCTTCTGCTCTTTCTGATCTGTTGCCGCTTCCTTAGTCTTTTCTGCAACATTTGCAGTTATCCTGCCGGCGCCGGCGCTTTATTTCAGCTGTTCTCTTTATGGCTGCTTCAAAATGCCCTCTTGCCTGAAAATCAGTTTTACGCTATACTAAAAACGAACATATGTTTGTATTGGTGGCGATGAAATGAGAACAATCCTGCATGTAGACCTGAACAACTTCTATGCCTCGGTGGAATGCCTGTACCTGCCCGAGCTGCGCAACGTTCCCGCAGCGGTTGCGGGCAACCCCGCGAACAGACACGGCATCATTCTGGCCAAAAACATGCTTGCCAAGAAACTGGGCGTCAGGACGGGCGAAGCCCTCTGGGAAGCTCAGGGCAAAGCGCCCGGCCTCGTCACCGTCCCCCCGGATTTTGCCAAATATCTGCGTTTTTCACGTCTGGCGCGCCGTATCTATTATGACTACACGGATCAGGTCGAGCCCTTCGGCATCGACGAATGCTGGCTCGATGTCACGGGCTCCCTTCATCTCTTCGGCAGCGGAGAAGAAATCGCGAACGCGATTCGCGTCCGCATCCGCGAGGAGCTGGGCGTCACCGTCAGCGTAGGCGTTTCCTTCAATAAGATTTTCGCCAAGCTTGGCTCCGACCTGAAAAAACCCGATGCGACGACCTTGATTACCTCAGAAAATTTCAGGGAAACCGTCTGGCCGCTGCCGGTGGAAGACCTGCTGTACGTCGGTCGCTCCACCGCGCGGAAGCTGCACAACTTCGGACTTGCAACGATAGGAAGCCTGGCCCGTGTCGATGTCGAATTCCTGACAAAGACGCTCGGCAAATGGGGGGAGGTGCTCTGGCTGTTTGCCAACGGACTTGACTCCTCGCCCGTCCGCCGCATCGAAGAACGTGCCGCCGTCAAATCCATCGGCAACGGCACCACCTGCCCGCGCGACCTGCTCGACAACGAGGACGCTCGCCTCGTCTTTACGGTCCTGTCCGAATCGGTTGCCGCGAGGCTGCGCGATTACGGCCTTAAGTGCACGGGCGTTCAGATTTACCTGCGGGACAACCGGCTTTATTCCTGCACCAGGCAGGCCCGACTGCGCGCTCCCTCCTATCTCAGCACCGTCATCCTGGACAAGGCGATGGAAATTTTCACGGCAAGCTATGCCTGGCAGCGCCCCCTGCGCAGCATCGGCGTGAGAGCCCTTGACCTTGTCACAGAAAAGGATCACCTCCAGCTCTCTCTTTTTGAAGAGTTCGAGCAACACGAGGAACAGAGAGAAGCGCTGGAGCATACAATCGACGCAATCCGCGGCCGCTTCGGCCACGGCTCGCTTTTGCGCGCCTCGTGCCTGCTGGACGGACGCCTGACCGGCTTTAACCCGAAGGAAGACCACGTCATTCACCCGGTAAGTTTCTTTAAATAAGGAGGTGCTGACAATGCCGAAAATAGACCTGACGGTAAACGTGAGGCACGAACCGGGCGGCAAAGCCGTGCCCACCTCCATCATCTGGGAGGACGGCCGCGTCTTTGCGGTCGACAGAGTGCTCGATGTAAGAAAGGCAGCCTCCTTGAAGGGCGGCGGCCTCGGCGTACGCTATACCTGCCGCATCTTGGGCAAAACCGTCCTGCTGTTCAATGACGACGATTCGTGGTTTATGGAAAAATAGCATGAAAAATTATCGACTGCTGCGGAGCTTGTGGTATAATTGTTTTTAATATAAAAACGCCTGCAGGAGGGAAACAATTATGAGCCTGAACGAAACGCCTTCTTCCCATCGTGTCCACATCGGCTTCTTCGGCAAAAGAAACGCCGGAAAGTCGAGTGTCGTCAACGCCGTGACCGGCCAGAAGCTCTCGGTTGTTTCTCCCGTCAAGGGAACAACGACCGATCCCGTTTATAAGGCCATGGAGCTTTTACCACTCGGACCAGTCATGATTATCGACACCCCCGGCTACGACGACGAGGGTGAACTGGGTACGCTGAGGGTGGAAAAGGCCAGACAAGTGCTGAACAAGACGGACGTAGCGATCTTAGTTATCGACGCCGCCGTCGGCAAAACCTCTCAGGACGAAGAAATACTGGGGCTGTTTGCCGAAAAAGGCCTGAACTATGTCGTAGTTTACAACAAGGCCGATCTGTTGGCAGAAAAGCAGCCGGACTCGGACCGGGAGATTTATGTCAGTGCCGAAACACGCTTCAATATCGAAAAGCTGAAGGAAAAAATCGGCACGCTGGCCGCGACCGAGGAGCCGCGCCTGCAAATAGTGGGCGACCTGCTTGCTCCCGGTGACTTCGCCGTGCTCGTTATTCCGATTGACAAGGCCGCGCCCAAGGGCCGCCTGATTCTCCCGCAGCAGCAGACTATCCGCGACATTTTAGAGGCTGACGCGACGGCAATCGTAGTCAAAGAGGACGCCCTGGCGGCAACTCTTGCCGCTCTCGGACAAAAGCCGAAGATCGTCATCACCGACAGCCAGGTTTTTGCCAGAGTCGCCGCCGTCACGCCGGACGATGTCTTTCTGACCTCCTTTTCCATTTTATTTGCCCGCTTCAAGGGCAATCTGGCCGCAGCCGTCGAAGGAGCAAGGGCCTTGGACGAATTAAGCGACGGCGATGCCATATTGATTGCCGAAGGCTGCACGCATCACCGCCAGTGCGACGACATCGGCACCGTCAAGCTGCCGCGCTGGATCAGGGAATATACCAAGAAGGACTTCAACTTCGTCTTTACCTCCGGCACGGAGTTTCCCCCGGACCTCTCGCGTTTCAAGCTAATCATTCACTGCGGAGCCTGCATGCTGAACGAGCGCGAAATGAGACACCGGCAAAAAGTTGCCGGACTGCAGGCAGTGCCGATGACAAACTACGGCGTCATCATTTCCCATATGCAGGGCATCCTTTCACGAAGCATCCGCGTATTTCCTTCACTGGAGCCGGCAGACAGGCAATGCTGAAAAATACAAAACAGCCAAAGAAGCCGTGGGCAAGGGTTAAGTCACCTTGCCCACGGCTTTTTTCTATTTTTCCCTCAGGTAAACGCCTGCCGGCACCACCGTGTAAACTTCTTTGCCGTCACGATTGTCCAAATTGACATGAATTTCCTCAAAAAGCAGCAGCAGTTCGATTTCCGGCGCCGCCAAAGTCAGGCTCATGACTGACGGGCTCACATGCCGCGTTTTCTCGGTCGCCGGCGGATAAGACGATTTTAAGCCTTCTATATAATCCTTGAGGTTCTTTTCCAAAACAAGGCGTCCGTCCAGCGAAACTTCGACTGCCGGCACACCTTCCGGGCCGGGCTGCAGCCAACGGAGCCTGTAAATCCCCCGGCTGCCGGCAATGTCGCCCCAAATTTCCCCTTCCGCCTTAAAACGCTGCGGCTTCAGCATCCAGTCATAGCCGGTTATCTTCAAGGGTTCGGAAGACAGGTAGAGATGCGTACCGAGATAAACCCTGCCGGGCGCATAAGCGTCGGCGTCCTTTGGCCAGACTTGCGCAAAGCCGAGTCTTTTCTGAAAAATCTCCCCATTTACCAGGCCTTTGTCAAACCAGGCCGGAAGTTCCGCCCCGCGTTCGTAGGATAAAAAGGCGACCGCGTCGGTTATGTCCTCGCGCGATTGCAGGGAAAGCTCGCCGCCGGCCGGCTGCAGGCTGCCATTAACCAGAATTTTCTCGGCGGCAAGAATTTTTTGCAGCCTTGCCGTCTGTGCCTTGACCGGCAAAGAATGATAGCCGGCCAGCGGCAGTACGGAAAAAATCAGCAAGAAACAGGCAGCCGCTGCCAGCTTCAGATGCTCCGCCTTTCCGCCCCGGACGAGCAGAATTGCCGCAAACACGCCAAAAAGCCAGGTCAGCACAAAACAGTATTCGGTTGTTTTAAGTCCGAACCGCTCAAGCCGTACATACAGAGCCCAAGCCTCAAAAACGAGGATGAAGAGCGCCGCAAAGGGATAAATGCGACGGTATAATACGGCGGCGCCTGTTTGCTGGTACGTTACCATCAGGTGCAGCCAGACACCTACGAGCGTGTAGGACGCCGCAATGCCTGCAAGACGCTCAAAGGAAGGCCAATTGCCCTGCAGGGCGATGCGCCCCGTCCAGGCCAGGAGTACGATCGTCAGGGCAAGCATCACGGGAACCATGATCCTGCCAAAAAGAATTTCGATAAAGCGCGGCTGTTGCTCGGCAACCTTACGCCGCTCGCCTTCCTCCGAGGTGCCGAAGTCCGGGAAAAAACCAAGGAAGACGGCATATGCGAGAAAGGCTGCCCCGGCGGCGATGTAGGAATAAACCTTGTAGCTCATCTCCTGATAAAGCAAGGCCTGGATGGCTCCCGCAACGCCCGCAAGCCCGGCGGCCAGCACCAGTCCGTAAAGAATGGCTATGACCAGGCCCTTGTGCACCATAAAGAGCGACCTCGCAATATCCGACCCTTCCTTCGGCGCGGCGGCAACGATAACGAAGATAAGCAGGCTGACAGCTGTCGCCGCACCCATACGGGCGGCTGCAACGTCTGACAATTCCTTAAGGCTGCCTTGCGCAATGGTTGCCGTGCTGTCACCCCACAAATAAAGCGCGGCAAAAGCAAAAGCCGTCGCGGCGAGCCCCGAAAGGTTTGCCGCAAGCAAACCATTTCCCTGTCGGCGGTTTTGAACAAAGGTAACGGCGGCCAGGCTGAAGACCGCGCCGAAGCCCAGTGCCCAGTGCAGGCAGCTGAACAAAAATTGATAGCTTTGCTCGCGCGGCCAATCCAGGTAAATACGCGCCATGGTGACAAAGGTGAAGGCCGCGGCACAGGCGAGAGATGCCGGAAACCGCGAAAAAGCGCGGGCGGCCTCCTGCAGTGCCCTTACAGATGCAAGCGGCAAAACCTTCATTCTCCCCACCTCCCGTAAGTATAAATATAAACGTTCATTCCAGTCCCGACGGCGTTCTCACTTTGACGGAATTCGTCCCGCCTGCCTCAGCAGTTCGAGCGCCGCATCGGAATTCAGCGGTCTGCTCGCAAGATACCCCTGGTAAAGGTCGCAGCCATAACGCGCAAGATACTCCCGCTGCTCTTCCTTTTCCACGCCTTCCGCCACCACCCGGTGTCCGAGGCGGTGCGCCATGGCGATGATATCGCGGGCAATTGATTTCTTCCTGCCTTCGGTAAGCAGTTTATCAAGGAAATACTTGTCGAGCTTCAGATAATCGACGTTCAGCTCGCTTTCGCGCGCCAGCGAGGAATAGCCGACGCCGAAGTCATCAATCGCTATCTTTATGCCTTTTTTGCGCAGCTGGGCAAGTCTTGCGTTCATGTCGTCATAATTGTGCAAAAAAATTGATTCGGTAATCTCAAGGAGCAGATTGCCGGCATTGACGCCCGCATCGCCCACGGCCTTCAGCAAATCTTCTAAAAATTCTTTGCGAAAGAGCTGCATCGCGGAGATATTGACGGCCAGCTTTATATCGCGCAGTCCCATATTCTCTATTTCCTTCAGAAAGGCGCAGGCCTGACGCATAATCTGTAACCCAATCGGCACCATCAGCTGCGTCTTTTCGGCCAGGGGAATGAACTCGCCCGGAGAAACCTCCCCCAAAGCCTTCGACCGCAAACGTGCCAAGGCTTCAAAACCCTCAATTTCGTTCGTTGCCAGATTGAAAACGGGCTGGAACACCAGACTGAGTTCGTCGTTTTCGGGCGCAGCGGCAAGCCTGATCAGAAGCTCCTTCAGCGTTTCCTCCCGGTTGATTTCCTTCAACAGCCGCTCATTCACGAAGCGATAGGCAAAGACATCTTCGCTTTCGGCAGCCTTTGCGGCAGCGGCGTTCGCGCTTCGCAGCAGTTTCTCCGTATCAGGGCAGGTTGCTTTTATCGGCATGACGCCGATGCTGCCTCCAACAATACGCATCATAGGCCTTTCTTCCATAACTGCGAGCAGTTCCTTACAAAAGTCCTTGAGCTCGGCAAGCCGGCGATAGTCCTCGACAAAGAAGGCGAAACTGCCCGCGGCGATCCGAAAAAGCCGTTTATCCTCACCGACTGCCGCCAACAGCTTGTTTCCCAGCTCCTTGATGACACTCTCGCTGAAAAGCTGCCCGTAGGTCAGGCTTAGTGCTTCGAGCTTGTTCAGCACAAGAACGATCACGGCTCTTTTGCGCTTGCCAAGCGCCGAGTCTTCCTTTGACAGAAGCTGCCGCAGGAATCTTCTGTTGTAAGCTCCCGTAAGGTAATCGTGTTCGGTCACATATTTAAGAGCGAGCATCGCTTTCTTTTCTTTTGTAATATCAATAATGATGCCTTCAAGCGCCTCGATGCCGCCTTGCGCATCCGCAATGCCCTGTCCCAGTTCCAGCACCCATTTGCGTGTCCCTTCCGCGGTAATGATTTCATACTCATGCCGGAAAAACTTTCCCTCTTTCAGCATTTCCCGCCACTTTTCCCACAAAAGCTCGCGGTACTCGGGAGCAATCACATCATTAAAGGAAAGTTCCCTGTTGCCCAAAAGGCTTTCCGGGCGGAAACCTGTAAGGTCACGGCAACCGGCCGAAACAAACTGCATTGTCCACTCCCTGTCATACCTGCAGCGGTAAGCCATACCCGGCAAATGCGCAAGCAGCACGGACTTGCTGCGCTCGCTTTCCGCCAAGGCGGTTTCCGCTTCCTTCCTTTCCGTAATATCCTGCACCAGACACAGATATTCGTTGCAGGGGCCTTCTGTCAGCTTGATGGACGCAACCGCTGCCTGCACCCAGATAATCCTGCCGTCTTTTCTGACATATCTTTTCTCTATCTCATAATCGTTGATTTTACCTTCCTGCAAGAGGTTGAACTTGACAAGACTGCCTGCCAGATCATCGGCATGCGTGATGTTTTTCCAGCTCAGCCTGTTGAATTCTTCCTGTGTGAAACCGGTAATTTTTTCAAACATAGGGTTGACTTCGGCAACAAAATCCTCCGGCTCCGCTTCGAATTTTTGACTGCGGGCGATCACGATGCCGAGCGGCGCCTGCTCTAAAATAGTTCTGAACAGAAGGTTGCGTTCTTCAATTACAGGCGCCTGCAGCCTTTTTTGCCTCAAGATTTCAAGCTGCAGCTCGATTCTCGCCCGCAGCGCCTCACGGTTGAAAGGCCTGCGCAGGTAAGCATTGGCGCCGGCGGCTATGATACCCGCTGTTTTTCCAAGCTCCGAGTCGCCCGTAAGCAAAAGAGTCCGCAACTTTTTACCCGTTTTTTCTATCTTTATCTCCCGCAAAAACTTTAAAATATCCCTGTCAGGCAAGGTATAATCGAGCAAGACGATGTCTATGCCGTCCCCGCTGCCGATTTTTTTAGCCGCAGAGGCAAAATCAGGAGCGGCAATAACCTTGTATTCGGGCAGCATTCGCTTCAACTGCCGCCTTTCCGCAGGCAAGCTGCTGACAAATAATATTTTAGCGCTCATCTTTACACCTCCGATTTCACATCCTGCCGGAAAGACAGAACTATTGCCCAGGCTCTGCTCAAGCGCCGGGCTTTTTTTCTAAAAGCAGCTGCAGGAACAACTCGACAATCTGTGGATCAAACTTGCTTCCCGAGCCTTCCCGGACTACCGACAGCGCCTCGGCACGGCTTGCCTCCGTGGGGACAGAGCCCTTGTTCAGCGTGCGTTCGTAGGTTTCGACCACCAGGATGATGCGGGAAAGCAGGGGAATCGCTTCGCCCTTCAGGCCGCGCGGATAACCGGTGCCATCCCAGCGCTCATGGTGGCTGTAGACATATTCCGACAGGTCGAGCGTGTCATCAAAAAGGCTTAAGATACGGTAGCCGTAGACCGAATGCTGCTGCATCCTTTCTTTATCCTCTTCCGTCAGCGTGCCCTCCAGCAGCTCGTCATCAACCATAACCTTGCCGATATCATGCAGATAAGCCGCCCTTTGCAATCTGCTGAGCTCAGCCTCCGACAGCTCCAGGGCAGCCCCGAGCTCGCCGCACATGCGGCTGACATTGGCGGCATGCTCTTTTTCCCTTCCGCTCTTGGCGTGAAGAAGTTCAACAATGGTATCAAGCATACCGTTATTGACGGCCTTGCGATTTTTCGACTTGTCATCATACATGGAGCTTTCGGCATTAGCCAATATTTCGTCAAGCGTCTGCTCCTCGTGCGTCTTCGTGTCAAGCCCGAGTGAGATGCTGCCCTTGATGCCGCCGAACGGTTCCGCCGCAAAAACCACCTTGATGCGCTCGATTACCTTCCATGCGTTTTCCGCCGTAGTCCGCGGCAGCAAAAGGACAAACTCGTCTCCGCCTACGCGCCCGATTACATCGTTCTGCCGGCAGCATCTGCTTAAAAGCAAGGCAACTCCCTTGATTAATTCGTCACCGGCAGCGTGGCCGAAAACATCGTTCGTTATCTTAAGTCCGTTGACGTCGGCAAAGATGACGGACAGGGGAAGGTTTTCCGCCTTGTCAATCCTGGCAGCGCTTTCCTCCAGGCATCTTCTGTTGTAAACGCCGGTCAGCGTGTCATGACAGCTCAGATACTCGATTTCCTTTTCTTTCTGCTTGCGGTCGGTAATATCCATAAAGGTCACCACGCCTCCCACAACCTTGCCGCTTTTAAACTGCGGGTAAGCATGGTAACCAACGGCAAAGGAAGTGCCGTCGGCACGCCAGAAGATTTCGTCATCCGCTTCAAACCCGGCGCCCTGCGTCAGCGCCCGATAAATCCTGCACTCACCGAGAGGCATCGGCTCGCCGTTGACCCTGCTGTGATGAATCTTATCGTGCATATTCTTACCTAAAAGTTCGCTCTGGTTCTTATAGCCAAGCAGCCGCAGGCAGCTGCGGTTGCAGAAAGTGCAGCGTCCTTCGAGGTCCATGCCGTAAATCGCCTCGGCCGTGGAATCAAGAATCAGCTGCAGCTGGTTTCTGTTTTCGGCAAGAGATTCATTTGTAAGCCGTAATTCTTCGGTACGGACCTTAACCGCTTCCTCAAGATCATTAATCAGGAACTGCGTCTTATCGGCAACCTTGTTCACGCTCGCGGCAATGCTTCCAATTTCGTCATTTCTTACTACGGAGGCTCTCTTTGAAAGATCACCCGACGCCAACGCACCCGCTGTTTGCAGCAGGTTATCAATCGGCGCCATCAGTCTGCCGGTCAAAACTTGATAGATAACCGCAAAAAGCACAAGCGCGAGCAGCGCCAAAAGCACCGTCGACTGAATGCTTTGCTTCATATAGGCCATCAAAGGGCCGTCCGGTATCGCCGAAACAATCACCCAGTCAATGCCGTCCATATGGATTTCCCTGATGCTGACATGCAGCTTCCTGCCCTCGAACTCATAAGAAAAATTGCTGTTGTGTTCGGCAGCATACTTGGCGTATGCCTCCTTAACTCCGGGCAGCGTAACTTCGCTAAGTTTCAGCCTTTTCAGGGTTCCGTCAGGTGCAATTGTAAAGTTTCCGATGCCTTCGGAGTTGGCTATCAGGGCTCCGCCGTCCTTTTCAACTATGAAGGCGTGTCCTTGGTAGTCTTCCACCGTGCTTTTCAAGAACGCCTCAAAGCCCGAAAGCAGAATGTGTGTTCCCATGACGCCTATCAATCTGCCCTCATCGTCATAAACCGGCTGTGCAGCGGAAACCGCGAGGTCATTCATCAAAAAATGCTTATAGATGGGGGACAGAACGGGCCCTCCCCTTTTAACCGCTTCCCGGTACCAGGCGCGCTGCCGCGGGTCAAAACTGCCCGTGCGAAAAACCGGTTCGCCTTCGGCAGTATCGCCATTGACACGGTAATACCAGGAGCTTCCTTCCGTGGCAGCGTTATTCCTGACGATTTCCAATTCACCCGAGGTATTTCTCCTTGCCCCGTAATATTCGCCGCTTTCACTGCCGTAGGTAAAGCTGTAAATGGCCGGATTGGCAGACTTCAGCACCCCGAGGAAATACTTGTCCCGGTTCTCATCGTTTCCAAGGTCGATAAGCCCCCTCTTAATTATGGTTAGGTTGCCCTCGTTAATCTGCCGCGGCAGCTGCAGAAAATCATCAATGCGGTGGTAGAGCTCATCGCCGATATTGTCGGCAATAACGTCCGCCGTTTTTTCCGCAGAAGCGTACCAGTTCGCAAAAATCAAGTAACCGATGCCGAGAAGCGATACCAGCATCGCAGCTAAAAAGACGGAAATAATCGTCCTTTTTATCGATATGTCGCGTTTTTCACCATTCACAGGTTTTCCCATCCTTGTCGCTCGACGCCGTCATTATCCGGCAGTCAGAATTTTGCCCGAGGTTTTGCTCCTTCTGCTTTAAAAGAAACTCTATGGCCGCCTCTTCATCCAATGGCCGGCTGATCAGTATCTTGACGGCCATGGCTCGTCCTCCTTGATATTCACTCCGTCTTGGCGCCGCCACCTGTTGTTTTTCTGCCGCAAGAGCCTTTATTTCGTTATTTCAACACGGTCAAACTGCGTACCGTTAGGCAGGAAGGCCTGCACGAGCAGCCTGTCCTCCGAAGCCTCCAGTGTCAGATAGTTGTCCGTCTCAGGCTGAGGAGCCAGCGTCAGATCAAAAGGATGCCGCTGCCACAAATCCGGGTAGCGCACATTGCCCGCCACACCGGTCACAATATAAACCGGCCCCCGCTCATCCGGCTTGAAATCATAGATTTTGCCGCGATTGCGGTAGGTATGCAGATGTGCGCTCAGGACAAGATCGATTCCGTATTCGTCAAAAAGAGGCATAAAGGCTTTGCCCAAATCGGAAATGCCCGGCTTGCGCCCGGCCTTGTGCTTGAAAGAATACTGCAGGACGTCCTTGTGCATCAGCGCGACCTTCCATTTCTTCTTCGTTCCTGCAAGGTCCTTTTGCAGCCACTCTTTCTGCGCTGCCAAAAGCCCCGGCTGAAGCTGTTCCATCTCGGCTAACTGCGTGTTTAAGACAACGAAGTGCACGTTGCCGTGATCAAAGGAATAGAACTGGTTTCGCCGTTCTGCGCTGCCGTTGGGCGGCAGCTCGAAATATTTCAGGTAGGCCACCGGCATTCTGACCTTCCAGTTCAGGTCATAGGTTTCATGATTGCCAAGAAGGGGAGCAATCGGGATTCTGTCGATGATGCCATGCAGCGCGCCAAACCAGGCCCGCCACTGGCTGTGCTCTTCTCCGTTGTCCACAAGGTCGCCCATATTCACAAAGAAGGCCGCGTCCGGGTGAGTCTTGCCTGCCGTCTGCGCCAGCTTTTCCCAGTTTCTGTAGTCATTGGACTGTGAGTCGGGGAAAATGAGGGCCTTGAAAGCTCCTTCGCCTGCCGTCGTCAAGTCAAACCAGGGACTGCGCTTTCTGCCGTAACCGATCCTGTATTCATATTTTGCCGCTGGCTTGAGCCCTGTCAGAGTCACCTTATGCAGATAGTGCGTTATTTTGTCGTCAGTGAATTTTTCGCTGACGGCAGGAACAGTCTGCAGTTCCTCCGTGCCCTTCAGCCGGAGCTCCACCATGGCACCCGCGGCCGCCTCTTCGGAATGCCAGGCAATGGTGCGCGAAACGGTGCTGTCGGCGGTAATGACCTGCCTGAGGTAGAGGCTTTCCGTTCTGCCAAGCGCAGAAAACGCCCCTGTGCCGTTTCCTGACTGCGCAAAATTCTGCTGGGGCCAGGATTGGACGCCGGGAACGAAGATGTAGGCGGCAGCAAACAGCAGCAGCAGCAAGGGCACGATTATTTTAAGAATCTTCTTCACGGTAACCTCCCGATGCTTAAAAGAAATCATTATCTGTTGGAGATATCATAACATTAGGAAGGGAGGCGAAGTCAAGCTATTTTTGCAGTCTCGCAAACTTATCAAAAGCCGCTTTAACGTACATCTTTAGCATGTTGTTTCAGGCTTGTCCGCGAATATAGCCGGCGGCCTCCCGCCAGTAGCTTTCATCCCACCAACGGATGGCCGCAGCCGAGGGCGAAGGCAGCACGAATACGACGGTTTCGCCGATTTTTTTCTGCTGCCTGCCGTAAACTATGTCCTTGGACGTTTTGAGCCCGTAGGCCTCCTGTGCGGAGCGCTTGCCGGTAAAGCAGAGTACTCGCGGCTTGAAAGTCAGGATTTTTCTCAAAAACGCCTGCCGGTCGAAGTCGGTTTTGCGCAGCTGGCTGTCAACGCCGAAGCGTTCCTTCGCCACGTCGGTAAAACCGATTCCCAGTTCGAACGCCAGCGGATACTCACAAGGCGCAAACAGCCTGGGCGTCAGCCCCGTTCTATGAAGCACCGCCCAGAACTTGTTGCTGTCGGCAGCATAATAGGCGCCCCTGCGTGCGGAAATATTTCCGGGCGCGGTGCCGCAGAAAACAACGTCCAGTCCGTTTTTAAGCATATCGGGTAGAACCATGCCACAACTCCAATCCCAAGGTTTCGGCCGCAAATCAGAACGGCAGCTTGTCCGCCATCAAATGACGCAGGTCGATGCTTTCGCCGTCGACAACGAAGGTGCCGTCCCCGTTCGCGTGAAAGGTACGCCGTTCCTTGCGTTCGTTATCAATCCAGGCTTTGACGCCCTGCAGCAGCAAGATGCCCGGCTCTTTGATGTAATCAGTAACCTTGCACTCCAGGCAGGCTATGCATTCCGCCACCAGCGGCGCCGCAACTTTTTCTGCCGGCAGCGCCGTCAGGCCGAACTTCTTGAATTTATCCGTATCCTTGCCGGAGCAGTCCCCGATGCTTATGACCTTCTCCATCATATCGACCGTCGGCACCGCTAAAACGCACTCTTTGGTTTTCATCATCGCCTTGAAGGAATGGTTCCACGGCCCGGTAGTCAAGGCCAGGCTGGGCGTGAAATCGGTCACCATGTGCCAGGAAATCGTCATCAGGTTGCGCTTCCTGCCGTCGTTGGTTGCAACCATAATAACCGGACCCGGCTCAAGCAGCATAAAGGCTTTATCTAATGATAATTCCGCTAACGCCATTGCAATCACTCCTTTGACACCTGTGTTTCAGGTATTGTCATATGTATGATGGAAGATTTCGCCGAAAATAGGCTTGTTCCTGCAAATAAGTCATTTTTAGACGCAAAAACGGCCCAAAGGGAGCTTTCCCCTTTGGGCCGGCGGCAATTTTATTGCCATGACAACAACCTAAACTTTTTTAACTTCATTACCGTTAACAATTATCGCCTGCTTGTTATTGATTGCAAGCAAATTACATTTATCTCCGTAGACATTAATGATTTCTTCCACAGCCTCCGCAAAAGGGTACTCCCCTGCATGCGGCAAAAGATGAAAATCCACCAAATGCAAGGCTTCGTAAGACGCCAGCTCGGGACCCATTTCTACAGGATCCATT
>JAAYIB010000028.1 GCA_012744295.1 Acholeplasmataceae bacterium | reverse complement strand
GGTGGAGATGAGGGGAGTCGAACCCCTGTCCGAAAGCAATGAAACATGACCTTCTCCGAGCGCAGTCGTCAATTTGGATTTCGCTTCCTCGCCGCCCAACGACAGGCTGCCTGGTCGCTATCTCGATGAAGTTCCCCGACAGGCCTCCGAGAATTGGCCCGAGGGTATCCCACTATTCGTCGCCCTATCCACGCCCATGGGAGGAGGAGAGGTAAGGCGTTAGCATTAAGCTGCTAAAGCGTAATCAGTTTTTGCGTTTAATTTAAGTTCCATCGTATCACGGGCTGATGGGACCCCGGCTCGCTTATCATGCCACACCTACCCCCGTCGAAACCAGTACATCCCCGGTTGTAAGAGTAACATTTGTTACTGTATTGATTTTATCATGAATCTTCCTTGAAAACAATAAAACATTTGTGAACTTTTTGACCTTTAATCTTTACAAATTGTTTGGTCACTCCCGGATTATCACCTTGGTTCCGACTCCTACCTTTGTGCGCAGTTCGGCTACTTCTTCGTTTTTCATCCGAATGCAGCCTTCCGACACCATGGTTCTAAGTGTAGACGGATCATGCGTGCCATGAATGCCTATGCCCTCCCAGCCTGTTTCCAGAGATATAAACCAGGGACCGTAGGCGCCTTCGATTTCCCCCTTGCCGTCCTTAAAGTCATGCTTCCAATAGGATGAATCCAAAATTTCATCAACTGCAAAAGTTCCCGTCGGGGTCCGCAAGTCGCCCGGCTTTTGCTTTTGGCCCGGATTTTTGCCGATTGCAACGTCATAAACTTTTTCCACTTCGTTCTCTTTGTTCAGTGTCAGGCTGTAATCGCTTTTATCGATTATAACCGAATACAATGCTTGCGGCCTCTGCTGGGGCAGACTTTGCTTGGGCTTATCCTTCGTTGCCTCGGCAGGTTTTTTCGCCATTTGCTCAGGCACCTTTATATTTGTTGCAGCAACTGCAGGCGCCTTCTGTTCCTGTACGGAAACGACCTCCCGCTTCGTCTGAAAATAGAGACCGGAGGCGACAACGGACAGCAGCATCAATACCGCCGCCAGCACAAAAATTGTCCTGCGTCGTTTCCTTTTAGCTTTTTCTTCACCAAACTCGTATCTCATCCGCATCCCCCGGTTATCTGTTTCTTTCCTTCATGGTTCTGTCCATTTCCCTTTTGGCGTCCTTTTCAGCCAAAGACTGCCTCTTGTCATATAATTTCTTGCCGGTTGCCAGCGCAAGCTCAAGTTTCACTCTGCCCCTTGAAAAATAAAGTTTCAGAGGCACAAGCGTGTATCCTTTCTCCTTGACCTTGCCGATCAGGCGTCTTATTTCGGCCCTGTGCAAGAGCAGCCGTCTCGGCCTGAGCGGTTCGTGGTTGAACTGATTGCCTTGCTCGTAAGGGCTGATATGGAGATTGTAGAGGTATACTTCCGCGCTTTTGGTTATTTGAGCATAGGCATCCTTCAGGTTAGCCTTGCCCGCACGCAGCGCCTTGACTTCAGTTCCCACAAGCTCTATCCCTGCTTCAAATGTTTCATGAATTGAATAATCGTGGCGTGCCTTTCTGTTTTCTGCCGCAATTTTTATCCCTTGTTGTACCAACGTCGGCACCACCTTGCTTTTGAGTTCCGGCCTTAATTAGCAGCCGCCGGCTATTTTCTCCTGTTTGTTTTTGGTGCTGCCGGCTTTCGGCCGTGGCCCCCCTTACCATCCTTAGGGCCCCGGCCTGTTTTTTTCTTATTTCCGGCCGTCTTACCGCTGCCTGATGAAGCGCTTTTACCGCCCTTCGGCGAAAAAGAACTCCCGCGCCGCCCCAACAATTGGTTCATGATTTGCTGGCGCATAGCTTCATTCTCGCCCGCCATGATAAAGTCGATATTACGTTCGGTGATATTAACCTGCAGGACCTCGATTCTGACCTTGTCACCTAACCGGTAAGCCTTGCGCTTGTGTTCACCGAGCAGCGAATATTGCTGTTCCTGAAATTCATAATAATCGTCGGTGAGGCTGGAGATATGAACAAGACCCTCTACGCCGTTCGCGAGTTCGACAAACATGCCGAAAGCCGTCACACCGGAAATTGTTCCGTCAAATTCTTCGCCTATATGGCCGGCCATATATTCAGCCATCTTAAGGTCAACCGTTGCTCTTTCCGCCTCCGCCGCCGCACGCTCGCGCAGCGAGGAATTGCTTGCAATGTCGCCAAGCTCTGCTTCCAGGCTTTCCCTTTTCGCAGCTTTTAAGGAAGGATTCTGTAACCATTGCCGCAGCAGTCTGTGCACAACAAGGTCCGGATAGCGTCTTATAGGTGAAGTGAAATGTGTATAATACTCCGCCGCCAGGCCGAAATGCCCAATATTTTCGACTTGGTACACCGCCTGTTTCATCGAACGCAGGGTAACAGTCGCAACAAGTCTTTCCTCTGGTCTTCCCTGCATTTGCTTTAACGCTTTTTGCACTTCAAGAGGCTTTATTTCCTCAGAGATTGGCAGCTTGACATTAAAATTGTTCAAGAGCTGAGCCAAATCGGTCATCTTGTCCTCGCTTGGAAGGTCGTGCACGCGGTAAATGAAAGGCCACTCCTGGTTGCTCATATGCCTTGCGACTGTCTCATTGGCTGCCAGCATGAATTCTTCGACTATTGACTCGGAAATACTGCGAACACGCTGAACGATGTCGGTCGGACGTCCCTCTTCGTCCAAAATAACTTTTTGTTCCGGGAAATCAAAATCGACCGCGCCCCTGACAACCCTCTTATTGCGCAAAAGTTTGCATACTTCTTCCATTTCAAGCAGCATCGGCACTAAATCACGATATTTTTCCAGGAGAACCGCGTCTTTATCAACAAGGATTTCCCTAACCTCGCGGTAATTAAGCCTCTTTGAGACTCTTATCACGCTCGGAAAAACTTCATAGGCCTTTATCCGTCCCTTACGGTCAACCAGCATTTCACAGGACATTGAAAGACGGTCTTCTCCCGCGTTCAAACTGCAGATACCATTGGAAAGCCGTTCGGGCAGCATGGGTATTACCCTGTCGACCAAATAAACGCTGGTGCCTCTTAGACGCGCTTCTCTGTCAAGCAAAGCGTTCTCCCTGACATAGTGGCTGACATCGGCAATATGCACACCGAGCAGGAAGTCGTCGCCTTGTTGCCGCACAAACACTGCGTCATCGAGGTCTTTAGCGTCTTCTCCGTCTATTGTGACAACAGGCAGAGCGCGCAAATCTCTTCTTCCTCTTAAATCGGCGTCGGAAATTTTTACAGGAACTCTTTTCGAAGCATTAATGACTTCTTCGGGAAACTCCAGCGGCAAATCATTTTGTTTGATGATAGAAAGAATTTCAAGGCCGACGTCTCCCGGAGTTCCTAAAACTTCTATAATCCTGCCTTCGGCGCTCTTTCTTTCTTCCGGCCAGTCCGTAATCTCTATAACCACCTTCTGACCGGGCTTCGCGCCTCCGAAATTCTTGCGGGCAATATAAATGTCCTGCCCGATTCTTTTGTCGTCGGGAACAACGAAGCCGAAATCGCCTGTTTTGGCAAAGATGCCAACTATCTTATTGTTTGCCCTTTTGATAATCCTTATGACTTCCCCTTCGGGCTTCATGCCGCTGACGCGGGTCTCGATGCGCGCCATGACGCGGTCATTGTTCATAGCTCCGCCTATTGCGCGCGGTGGTATGAAAACATCCTTTCCTTCGCCTTTGTTGTCCGGAATGACGAAGCCGAAGCCCTTGCTTGTTAGTTGAAATCTTCCGACCACAAGGCCCATTTTTTCCGGCAAGCCAAAAGTGGCAAATCTCGTTTTGACTATTTCCCCATTTTCCTCAAGAGCCAGCATCACCTGCCAGAAATGGCTGATCTGCCTTCCATCAATCGGGATTTGCTGAATCAGCGCCTCCGCGTTCAAGGGCGCATAGCTTTTTCCACGCATGAATTCCAAAATTGCTTCTCTAACTTCGCTGTTCTTCATAATTCACCTTCGCACATAAGTTTCGCTTCCGCCTCCGCGGCTACGGTTCCGTCTTCCTTGAACACCTGTCCCGTCATTTCCGCGAGACGTCCTTTTTTACGTTTTAGCCGCGCCACAATCCTGATTTTTTCGCCAATCTGAACCGGTTGCCGGAAACGCACTTCAATTTTAGCCGTATAGGCCGGTTTGCCTGATTTTATGTAAATATAGTTGCCCATGACTTCGTCAAGCAGCGTACTTACAAGCCCGCCGTGCATTCTCCCGTCATAACTCTGGTGCTCGCGGCGTGGCACGAAAACAGCGCTGCATTCTTCGTCGCTTCTTTCAAATCTTAGCTTTAACCCAATCGGATTGGCTTTACCGCAGGCAAAGCACCAGGTAAATTCCTTTTGCTCAGTCATGCTCCCTCTCCTTTAAAAAATATAGTATTTTCTTAAATACCTCTTCCCTGTTTTCGCCCAACGTCATAATGTGTCCCGTATTTTCAATCCAGACAAGTTCCTTTTTGGCGGAGCCGATTTTTCTATAGATTAACTCCGCACTTTCTGGTCTGACGGTACCCTCCTGCCGGGACTGCATCACCAGGCAAGGTACCTCGATTTTCGGCATAACATCCCTCACGCAATGTTCTATCAGCTTCTTTAAACTATGCAGCGCCTTCAGCGGCATTACATCGTAAGCAATGTTGTATTGCGGGTCAACCGCATAATTGCGCTTCTTTTTCCTTATCCATGGCCAGAAATGTTTAACCACTCCGACAAATGCCATTCTCTTATCGTAAACGTAGACAGGCGCAGCCAGAAAAACGGCTTTACTTACCGTAAGTTCCGCTGCCGCCTTCATCGCCAAAAGAGCTCCCATAGATAGTCCGATGACGTTTACCTCGCTGCAGCACCCTGCAAGTTCAGCGCGTGCTTCGGTAACTGTCGCGTACCAGTCCGGCCACTCCGTTCTGTTCAGGTCTTCCGGCGAGGTTCCGTGTCCCGCAAGCCTGACGCCGAAGACAGAAAAGCCATGCTCGTAAAGAAAGTCGCCCAAAAGCCTTAATTCAGCAGGTGAACCGGTATAACCGTGAATGAGCAGCACGCCCTTGTCGCCATTCTTAAGGAAATAACCTTCCGCTCCATGCATTATTGCCAATGCCTCGAAACCTCCATTTTGTTATTACTTTATATTATAGCATTTTTAGACCTGACAACAAAGTGCGTCCGGACAGCAAAAAGGCCACATCCTGAAGATGTGGCCTTAACTGTATGCTTTATTTCAGAAAACCAAGCAACATGCCGCCGTACTCTGCCAATACAGGGGCAAAGACAAGGGCAACGATCGTCATCAGTTTTATCAGGATGTTCATCGCAGGTCCTGACGTATCCTTAAAGGGGTCACCTACGGTGTCGCCGGTTACGGCCGCCTTGTGGGCTTCGCTGCCTTTTCCGCCATGGGCTCCGCCTTCGATGTATTTCTTGGCATTATCCCATGCGCCGCCGGCATTTGCCATCAAGATGGCGACAAGAACGCCCGCAGCCAAAGCGCCCGCCAGCATGCCGCCCAAAGCTTCCACCCCGAGCAGCATACCCATCAGCAAGGGTGCAAGAATCGCCATAATGCCGGGAAGCATCATTTCGTGCAGCGCAGCCGCTGTCGAAATATCGACACAGCGACGGTAGTCTGCTTTACCGGTGCCTTCAAGCAAACCGGGTATGGTACGGAATTGACGCCTTACTTCCTCAATCATTTCATAAGCAGCCTTTCCTACCGATTCCATCGTCATAGCGCCAAAGACAAAGGGAAGGGTTGCACCAACAAACAAACCGACAAGAGTAACGGGATTCAAAAGATCTATTGCCTGCAAATTGACAACATGCGCATACGCGGAAAAAAGCGCAAGGGCCGTCAAGGCCGCCGAACCGATCGCAAAGCCTTTGCCGATGGCAGCGGTAGTATTGCCGACAGCGTCAAGCTTATCGGTAATCTCACGCACTTCATGCGGAAGCTCGGACATTTCGGCAATACCGCCCGCATTGTCAGCAATAGGACCATAAGCGTCAACCGCAACCGTCAGGCCGGTTGTGGAAAGCATGCCAACGGCAGCCAGGGAAATTCCAAAAAGACCCATACCGGGGTCTCTGGCTCCACCCATGGCAAAGAAGGAAACAATTACGCCGATGCAAATAAAGAACATTGGCCAGAAGGTTGAATACATACCTACAGCCAGACCGGAAATGATGGTTGTTGCAGGGCCGGTTTCCGACTGCTGGGCAATCTTTTTAACAGCGGCATAGTCACCTGAGGTGTAAATCTCTGTAATCTTGCCAATCATCATGCCTACAATCAGACCTGAGATAATTGCGTAAAAAGCATTCATGCTGTTGAAAATCGAATTGCTGAGATAAGCCGCGGCCACAATAACCAAAGCGCCCCCGACATATGTACCGCTGTTCAAAGCGGCCTGAGGATTTTGAGACTTGCTGCCGCGGGCAAAGACGATGCCGATAATTGATGCGACGACACCGGCAAGGGCAAGCATGAAGACGAACTCCACACCTTCGCCTTTAGTGTATACGACAGCACCCAGGGTCAAAGCGGAAATTATAGCTCCGACATATGACTCAAAAAGGTCGGCACCCATACCTGCAACGTCACCGACATTGTCGCCTACGTTGTCGGCAATAGTTGCCGGATTACGGGGATCGTCCTCCGGGATTCCCGCTTCGACCTTGCCAACAAGGTCAGCGCCG
>JAAYIB010000027.1 GCA_012744295.1 Acholeplasmataceae bacterium | reverse complement strand
ATTCTCAGCATACCGGTGCCTTTGCCGTGAATGATTCTGATACGTTCCGTTCCGGCAAGCTGGGCATCGTCAAGCACCTTGTCAATTACAGGTATCGCTTCTTCAACCGTTCTGCCGCGAACATCAATTTCGGCAGGAACCGAGGCGTTTTTAGCGACAAACAACTCATGCGCGTAGCCTTTTCTCATTTTTGGCGGTGCAGTAGTCCCTTCAGCCCTGGCTTCTCTTACCAGTAAACATTTCTTGAGCGGGAGAGTCGTTTTCATGGGACCAATCCTGACCAACACATTGTCACCGTTTATTTCAAGAATTGTTCCGTTCTGTGCCAAAGTCGGTACGTAGACAATTTGGCCGGAATTTGCATTTTCCTTAGTAAGCGCTGTTCCCTCAGGCGGCGGCACGCTTGCAAAATCGAAGCTTTTACCAAGTTTCTTTTTTACTTCCTCGGCAAGTTCCTTCATTTTGGCATAGTCATGTTCCTTTTTAACCGTACGAAGTTCTTTCATAATCTCTTCTGCTTCCCTGCGGGCTTTCCTGTAAATCTCGTCGGCTTCCTCTCTGGCCTTGCGCAATTGCTCGTTACGGCGCTTGTCAAGCTCCGCTTTTCTGCACAGCAGCTCCTGCCGCAGTTTTTCGCTTTCCGCCCTGATTCCCTCGATTTCCTTGTTGCGTGTCTCAAACTGACGTCTTTCGCCTTCAAGATTTTTTAAAACATCTTCCATGTGAAGATGCTCCTGTGTCAAGAGATTGCCTGCATTTTCAATTATCTGTTCGGAAAGGCCAAGGCGCCGGCTGATATAAAAAGCATTACTGCTGCCCGGCACTCCCATCAGCAGCCTGTAGGTGGGTCTCAGTGAAACAGGATCGAACTCGACGCTGGCATTTTCCATGCCGGGATGCTCGAAGGCAAAGGTTTTAAGCTCGCTGTAGTGGGTCGTAATAATAGTAAAAGCGTCTTTTTTGTGCAAAAAGTCCAGAATTGACATCGCAAGCGCCGCTCCTTCGTTGGGATCGGTGCCGGCACAGATTTCGTCAACAAGGACGAGGTCGTTTGCTCTGACTTCGCTCAGAATTTCTACAATGTTTTTCATGTGTCCGGAAAAAGTGCTCAAACTTTGCTCGATGCTTTGTTCGTCGCCGATGTCGGCATAAATTGCCCGAAATACCGGCAGTTTAACCGACAAAGCGGGGACAAACAGTCCCGCCTGTGACATAAGCGCAAACAGACCCACTGTTTTTAAGGCAACGGTCTTACCTCCTGTATTGGGCCCGGTTATCAGCAACGTGTTAAACTTCCCACCAAGCCTGATGTCAAGCGGAACCACACTTTCCCGCTCCAGCAGAGGATGTCTGCCCTGCATGATTTCAACATAGCCATTGGAAAGCATCATTGGTCTGACCGCTTTTTGTTCCTGTGCCAGGTATGCTTTGGCACAAATTAAGTCTATCCCGGTAAAAAGAACCAGCGAATCGGCTAAGGGCGCAGCCTCGGCGCCGACCAGTACGGAAAGCTGTCTGAGAATGCGCTCAATCTCCTCTTTTTCCTGGGCTGCATATTTTTTGATGTCATTATTGAGATTAACAACGGCCATAGGCTCGATAAAAAGCGTGGCTCCGCTGCCTGATTGGTCATGAACGACTCCCGGAAAGTTGAATTTGTATTCCTGCTTTATCGGTATTACGTACCTGTCACCCCTCACGGTCACAAGCTGCTCCTGAAAGTACTTCTGGTATTCCGCGGAATGCAGGATGGAATCAAGTTTTTCCTTGACCCTGTTCTTGGCAATGATAATCGCGTTGCGCAAGCCCGCCAATTTAGTCGAAGCAGAGTCTTTTACCTCAGCTTTTTCGGAAATCGCGCTTTCGAGCTGCTTTTCCAAACGGGCGAAGCTTTGCAGCCTGTAAGCGTATTCCGCCAGCATTGGCGCTGTTTCACTCTCTGTCTGCAGGAAAATCTTCATCTGCCTGATAGCTGCAGCTGTTCCACCGATTAGCAAAAGCTCTTCGGGATCAAGCACGGAACCTATTTGTGCGCGTTTTAGCGACTCTGTTATATCTCCGGCTCCGCCGAAGGGAAAACGCTTGCCCATGTCCAGCAAACGCAAAGCTTCGTCTGTTTCGGCAAGCAGACGTTTGACAGTGGCAAAATCCCCCGAGCTTTGCAGCGCCAAGGCCGATTGTCTGCCTAATGAGGTTGAAGATTTCCTTGCCAGTATCTCTTTAATTTTGTCGAATTCAAGAGTCTTAATGGCGAACTTTGGCATTCTGTTGCTCCTTACTCAGAGGACACCTCTAAAATAGTGTCCTCTAGTTGTTTGCGGCATATTTTCATCAATTTCGACGAGGCCGTCAAGAACCTGCCGATACAGGGAGACCTGCTTTCTGACTTCCTCTTCCCCATAATAGCGGGCGTCTATCCTGAGCCGTTTTACTCCGGCCGCAGACATCTGCCTGACGTATTTCAACATGGAAAGGTCATGCGCGTTCAATATATGCATACGACAGAACTGGTCATTTACTATCGGAAAGGCTTCTTCGAGTCGATCCTGCAAAAACAACTGACGCGAGCAGGCCCCGCCGCACTTGCCCTCGTCGATGCCGCCCAGAAAGCTTCCCGTTACGCAATACTCAGAAACCATCATTTCCAGGCGCCCTTGAACCAAACACTCCAATGGCAAAGGCGAGGACTCTGCAAGACTTTCCACCTGTTGCATTGTCAGTTCAGGTGACAAAACGGCACCCTGAGCCCCTTGCTCCTGCCAATAGACAAGGCTTTGCGTATTAAAAATATTCAAGGACCAATCCGCCCATAAAGGCGTCTTTATCAGGTGCCTGCGCAGCAAATGCCACAGACCGTAATTTGCCACAAATACCGAATCCGGTTCAAGCTCCTCCCAGAAAATAGCCTGCCGGGCAAATTCTTTTAGCTGGCCCTCCGTAACGATCCTCGGCGTTGCAATCGCAAGCTTCTTGCCGGCGGCTTTAGTCATGGCTGCGATTTCTTTAAAGTTGGCAGCAGACATTCCCTTGTGACAGAAGCTTTCTCCGCCAATCAGCAGCCAGTCTGCGCCGGCAGCCAAAGCGGTCTCAGCCTTAGATATGGTGTCTGTCTGCACAACAATTTCAGCCTTGTTGCTTACTGCTGCCTGCACTGCCCTGCTGCAAGGCAGGTCTCTTTTGTGTCTCATTTTCCTTTTCGGTGCAAAGGCCTCGGTACGCACCTCGTTGAGAGCTTCCGTCGCAATCCTTCGAGCTTCGTTGATTTCGCTTACGGGTACCATTATGTTTTCATCGCAGTCAAGCAGCAATTCTGTAAGAACGTACTCAGTGTTGCCCATGCGGTCAAGCTGCTTGTGCAGAGTTTCATAATTGAGTGAATGCTTTCTTGCCGCTTCAGCAATAAAGGAGGTTGCCGCCTCGGCCCGGTTGCCTTCGTCGTCTGTAAGGGTAATCTGCAAAGCTTCTCTTAGCTTTGCCTTGACAAAGGCCTTGACGGGGATTCTGTTCTTTCCTTCTTCTCCGCAAAAACGCTGTGCGTAGTCCATTAATTTTTTATCGAAGGTGCGGAAAACCCTGTCATTATGCTTGACGCCCTTCGGCACTTCAATTTCAACGGTTTCTCCGGGCAAAGCGGCATTCAAGGTTTGTCCTTCCCTCATAATCTCTCTGAGAGTTGTCCCGACTCTCCCGCCAACCGTTACCCAAAACTCCAGGCCGTCGCCCAAATGCAGTTCCTGCTCAATCCTGATGGATGCCTTATTGGTCTTTCTGTTGATACTTGTAACTCTGCCTACAAGGACTCCCCTGTTGTTCGGCCGTCTGTCGCTCATCATTTCCTTACCGGGATTCCCTTTTAGAAAACCCGTTGTAAAGTCGCGATTGAAGATCTGCCTGATATTGGCCCTGTCTTCCTCCGAAACTTCATAACAGCCTTCCTTATAGCTGTCAAGAGCACGCCGATAAATATCCACGACCACGGCAACATATTCGGGCCTTTTCATCCTGCCCTCGATTTTAAATGAGGCCACGCCCGCCTTGATAAGTTCCGGCAGGATGTCTAAGGTGTTCATGTCACGCGGACTTAAAAGATACTGTCCGGCCTTGTCGGCGTCCAGAACTTGTTCGCCCTTGTCGTCGACAAGCGCGTAAGGCAGACGGCATGGCCCGGGCCGGGTATGATTACCGGCAAATCCTCCAATACTACTATCAGGGCATTGCGT
>JAAYIB010000026.1 GCA_012744295.1 Acholeplasmataceae bacterium | reverse complement strand
CGGCAATATCAATCTTTTCAACCAAAGAGGCAATGTCATTGCGAGGCCCTATGTAACGGATAAGTTCCTTGCCGCACTTGTTGTTCGTTTCCTGCACTTTTTTCTCTACCTCTGCCCGTAGTATTCCGTCGCCCGCGATAATAAGCTCCAGGTCGGGAAATCCGGCCGTCAATCTCCGGACGGAATCGCACAGCAGCAAGGTGGCGGGAGTCTTTTTGGCATCAAGGCGCGTAGCGTGCAGGAGCCTGATTTTATGTCCGGCAGAGTCTATCGCAGATGCACTGTTAAAGTTTTTTTCGGCTATCTGCACACCGTTTTCCACTATTTCAACTTGTGCGTCTTTTAGTTCAAACAAGCTGACGATGTGGTCTTTTACTCCTTGACTTATTGCAACGCAACGGTCCGGCAGCACGAATTTATATATCCTGTGCAAGCGACGCCATTTGTCATGGAAAGTTATGGTATAAGGAATATTGAAAGTCTTCATTAAAAGCCATGCATAGGCGTAGGCAGTCCGTTGATGAGCATGAATTACTTCACCCGGTGTTTTTTAATTAGTTTTTTGAGAAGGCTGTAGTTTCTAATTATTGACCAAGGATTCAGAGAACGATAGTTGATGCAATAAGCTTGAATGCTTTTAAATTGCCGAACAATCTCTTCATCGTTACCGACGAGGACGACTCTATTGCCGTTTTGCCTGAGCTGCTGCACCAATGTTTCGATGTGCGTCTTTGCGCCGCCAATATCCCAAGCTTGGGAAAACAGCAGCATGACTGACAATTGTTCGTCAGAAGTTTTTTTAGCAGACAATGTTTGCTCACTCTCCTTCAAGCATGGAAATATAAAAAGGGATTTTCCCAGATGGGGCAACATCAAGCGCTTTCACGTACTCGAAGTCAATTTGTTTAATGCCAGTATTATTAAAGCAAAGTTCAAAAAGCATGCTGCGCATCAGTTCTTCCATTTTTGAGGTGTAACCGTCGCCGATAACAAGGCGGGCAATAATTGTATCCAAGGCCGGCTGGACGATTTGCACTCTTTTTATTTCATGATTAGAGCAAACAGTGCGAAAGGCTGTAAAGGTTTCAACTGCGAGTACCGCAATGCCGGACGGTGTTCTTATATAGTCGGCTGTTCTTCCCGAGAGCTTTTTTAATACCGGCAAACCGCGTCCGCAGGAACAAGGAATAGGAGACACCGCACCTATATCACCGGTAGCGTATCGCAGAAAAGGAAAAGCGTAATTATCCAAATCAGTTATAAATATTTCGCCTTTCTCGCCGGGCGGGACAGGCTTTCCGTCCTTGAGAACCTCCAACACGAAGCGTTCCGTATGAATATGGAGATTACCCTTTTCACATTCGCTGGCAATAAGGCCAAACTCGCTGGAAGCGTAACGGTTATAGACCGGGCAGCCAAAAGCCTGCATCGCAAGCACCCTTGTTTCTTCAGTCAGCATTTCGGCCGTGGCCAGGATAGTTTTGGGGCGAATATCCTTAATGCCTTTTTGAAGCAGATATTCTGCGATTATTCCCAGCATTGAGGAATAACCCATGATTAACTCGGGACGGACGGTGCCGAGCGATTTGGCAATGGCCGCCAGATCGTTCCCGGAAGGTTTATGAGCGTGATATTTCCAGCGGTTGTTTAAAAAACCGCGCAAAAAGGGTAAACGGCGATTTTTCATATCTGCCCGGCCCCAGAGGATAGCCTTGCGGCATTGGGGACTGGCATGTGTCCACTCGAAATCCCCACGCCTTTCTATTGCCCTGCCGATGATTTTAAGATTATCATCCAGATAATACTTTACGGGTTGTCCCGTTGTTCCGCCTGATGAATGGATATGCCCCGTAAAGCCGGCGCTGCTGTCGCTGATCAGGTTGGGAAACTCATCCTGCAGAAGCGCTCTGCTTAGGATTGGCAGAGAAGAAAGATATTCAAGAGAAGAAGATCTTGTTAATTTACTGACGTCCAATAGTTTCCT
>JAAYIB010000006.1 GCA_012744295.1 Acholeplasmataceae bacterium | reverse complement strand
GCGGGCTGATGCTTTTGATTTTTATCCTCAGCCGCGGTGGCATGGGCGCGGGCGACGTCAAGCTGAGCTTTGTGCTGGGACTCTGGCTCGGTCTCAAGGCTTCCGTCGTCTGTCTGATGCTGGCCTTTGTTACGGGCGGCGTCATCGGCGTCCTTTTGCTTGCGACCGGCATCAAGAAACGGCGAGATCCGATACCGTTTGGCCCGTTTCTGTGTATCGGCGCCTATATTTCCTTACTTTTTTCGCCATATATCATATATTATTATTGGAGTTTGTTCATTTGAGTGGTAAAATGAACATATAGTGTTTGCGTTTGAGGCAATGGCATCCCAAGTTATCCGAAATGAGGGTGGAGAGATGGATTTTAAAAAAGCCGTAAGAAAACTGTTTGCGTCAACCCCTTCAAGCGTGCTTGGCATCGACCTTGGTTCCGAGTTCGTGAAAATCGCCCAGGTCGAACTGAAGGGAAGCCGCCCCGAGGTCCGGGAATTCGTGATTACGGAGCTGCCCGCGAACCTGAAGGGAGCGGCACTGACTACGGCGAAGGACGAAATGGCTGCTTTTCTGCACGACTTGTTCAACAGGTACAACTTTACCACCAAATTCGCGGTTTTCAGCATCAACGGCCGCAACGCCTTCGTGCGTGAAGTCGGTATGCCAGAGATGCCCGACGATGAGCTGAAGCAGGCTGTCGCCTGGGATGCCGGCCAGTATGTGCCTTACGAGACCGATACCTATTACCTTGACTATGCCAAATTCGGCGAAGTGACGCAGGAGGGCAGGCAGCCCGTAGTCCTTGTCGCGACGCCGAAAGACATCGTCGACAGCACTCTCGAAATAAGCGACCTTCTGGGACTGAAGGTCCTGAAGTTCGACATCGATTCGCTGACGCTTTGCCGCACGCTAAGTCAAACCCTGACGAATTTCATACTTTTGGATATCGGCCATACCTATTCGATGATGACGCTTTTCCAAAGCGCGGCCCCCGTTGCGCAAAGAGCCCTGCCGCAGGGCTTTGGCGACTTTTTGGAAACGGTTGCCGTCACAACCGGGACCGATGTCAAAAAGGCCGAGGAGCTGGTGCGCGAAGGGAGCTATCTGAAGCAGGAGGGCGAGACGGAGGAGCTTGCCGCCAAATCGCTGAAGAACTCAATCAACGCGTTGCTGCGTGAGTGTCTCCTGACAAGCGACTACTACGCTTCCAACAATCGTGAAAAGGAATTCACGCATATAGTGCTTGCGGGAACCGGCGCAAACATACCGGATATTGCCGAATACGTGAAAAGCAGCACCGAGCTCGAAGTCATACGGCATGACGTACGTGACGCCGTAAGCTTCAGTTCGAAGTTCGACGGGAAAAAAGTCGAGGCGGCGGCACCGGCACTCGCCGTCGCGATTGGCGCGGCCCTGGCGGGAGGTGAGAGCGATGATTAGGATCAACCTGCTGCCCGAATCACGGCGCAAGAAGGTAACTCCGCAGCACAAGTACTTCCTGCTCGCCACTTACTGCGTGCTGGCTCTGACGGTATTGTTCTGGGGCTACAGCCTCGGCATGCTGAAATATACCGAGGGCAAGCTGCGGGACGCAGAGGGCAGCATTGCCGCGATGCACGTCTGGCAGGAAAGATACGAGCTCAACCTGCAGCAGCTGGCGGAACTCAACAAGCGAAATACCATGGTCGCAAACCTTGCGAAGGAACGCCTGCTCTGGAGCCGTTCGCTCGGAGAACTCGGTAATCTGACGCCCTATGGCTGCTGGCTGGTCTCGGTCGCCCAGGACAAGGCGAAGCCCTCCGAGGTTTCCCTCAAGGGCAAGGCGCTCTCGATGGACAACATACTTGAATTCATCGGCAGGCTGCAGCAGGAACCCGGCATAACCAGCGTCGACCTGATCGAGACTAACTCAGGCAAGGCGGCAAGCACTGCCGGCGCGGCTAACGTGATTGACTTTTCGCTGAAGCTGCAAAAAAGCGAGGTGGCTAAAAAATGAAGGAGCTCCTTTCCGAAATCTCCGTGAATACGAGGTATATGCTGCTCTTTTTATTGGCGCTCGTGTTTTCCTCATTGATAGTTCTGGAATTCGTCCTGCCGCTCCGTGCGGAAACGGCGAAGGCCGAGTCGCAGCTGCAGCAGGCCAATGCGAAGCTTGCCGCTATCCAGACCTTTGCAGGGCAGAACAAGGACTATGCGCCTTTTCTGAAGCTTCAGACGCTGAAGCTCGAAGAGGCGAAAAAGAAGCTGCCGGATACCGTGACCGTACCGGAGCTTGTTTCCGAATATGCCAGGCTTGCGTCCGTGAACGGACTCAGCCTTGACAGCCTGAAACCGCCTGCGGAAGTAAAGGCTGAAAAAAGCGGGGTGTTTCCTCTGCCGCTCAAAATGACAGTCAGCGGTGATTATTTCAAGCTGGTAGAGTTCCTGCAGCAGATTGAAAACGGCACGCGTTTCACCAACATCAAGACGGTTGATTTTGCCGCTGACAATAAAGGCATTCTTAAGATGAACGCGGATTTTACGGTTTATACTCTGAAAAATCCGAAACCGCCGGCGAAGGCGGCGCCCAAGACGGCTGCTCCCGCCAAGTGAGGACTTTGAGGCAATTTTTAGGACGGACAAGCACTGCTTGTCCGTTTTTGTTTGTTCCTTTCTGACTACATAGTCGACAATTTTTCCACTAAGGGCTTCAAGTCCTATGCAAGAGCTTTTTTTTAGAGTATAATTTCCGTGTATGTATTTTTTAATTCAAAAAAGTCTGGGGGAACCGACTATGAATTGGCAGGATAAAAGGGTTAAGTTTGTTGCGCTTGCTTTGGCGGTACTGCTTGTGGCCATAGGGGCACGGATTTTTATGAACGTTACTTCTTCGCGCGAGCGCGCCAAAAAAGCAACGGAGGGAAGGGCCATCGCTGTTCCTACTGGCTTTGCCGCAAGGCAGACGATAAACCCCGTTTTAACCTTTGCCGGCAATCTTGACCCTGTCTGGCAGGCTAAGCTTGCGCCCAAGACGGCGGGCAGAATCAAGAGCATTCTTGTAAAAGAGGGGGACTACGTCGAAGCGGGAACAGTGCTTGCCGAGCTTGACGCGAGCGAGCTGGACGCTGCGGTCAGTGCCGCCATGGGCGGAGTTTATGACGCCAGGGCAAATCTGGACAAGGCGGAAACCGCACTCGGCAGGCTGGAAAAGCTGCTTGAAAAAGGCGCCGTATCGCAGCAGGAGGTTGACAATGCGAGATTTGCGCGCGACATGGCGATGGGCAAGCTGAAAAGCGCCGAAGGCACCTACGGCAGCACCTATTCCAAGCTGGAGGGCACGCAGGTCATTACGCCGCAGGCAGGCTACGTCGTGAGGCGTTATTATCAGGAAGGCTATTACGCCAAGGATTCGGATGCTCTCTTTCATGTCGCGGATATCAGCGCGCTGCTTGTAAAAATCAGCATTCCCGAGGGACAGCTGAGTTCCGTCAGGGTTGGCAACAAGGCCTCCATCGAAGTTCCGTCTTTTGCCGGCGGCAAAATTCAGGGGACGCTGACCAAGCTCGCCGCTGTCGCCGATTCCCCGGGCAGAACCTTTGCCGCGGAAATCTCCGTACCCAATGCTGACGGAAAATTGCGCGGCGGAGTTTATGCCAATGTCAGCATTGCGGGCGAGGCAAAGCCGGACGCCGTCGTGATTCCGCAGGGCGCCATCATCATGCGCGAAGACCAGCGTACGGTTTTCGTCGTTGACAAGGACAATTTCGTCAAGCGCAAGGTGCTTGTCACGGGCTACATCGGCGAAGGCTTGGTCGAAGTATTGAGCGGCCTTGAAGAAACTGAGCGCATCGTTGTCGGCGGACAGAACAAGATACGCGAAGGCAGCAAGGTCATAATCGAAGAGGCAGGTAGCGGAAAATGATCAGGACTTTTATCCACAGGCCTGTTTTTACGATGATGTTCATCCTGGTGCTGGTGGTTTTCGGCATCAAGGCTTATCCTGACCTCGGAGTCGATCTTTACCCGGAGGTGGACCTTCCCCTCGTCAGCGTCAGCGTATCCTATGAGGGCGCGGCCCCTGAAGAAATGGAAACACTCGTCACGAAACCGATAGAAAACAGGGTAAGTCAGGTTTCGGGCATCAAGACGCTTTCCTCGACTGTCAGGGAAGGTTTTTCCCAGACAGTCCTGGAGTTCGAGCTCGGAGTAGACCCGAAGGAAAAAGCAAGCGAGGTAAGGGAGAAGGTTGCCTCCGTACGAGGCAGGCTGCCGGACGATATTGACGAGCCAATCGTCCAGCGCGTGGACCTTTCCGCACAGTCGATCGTCGTCTATGTCCTGTACTCGGATTCCCGCAGCCGCGGGGAGATCCGCAAGCTTGTCGAGGACGTCGTCAATGACGAGCTTTTGAGGGTAGAGGGCGTTTCCGAGGTCAATGTCTACGGGGCAGGCAAAAGGGAGTTCCGTATTCTCGTAGATTCGCAGAAGCTTGAGGCTTTCGGCACGACCTTCCAGGAAGTTTACGGCGTCATCAACAGCGAGAACATGAACACTCCGGGAGGCTCCGTCAAGGAAGAGGGACTTGAGCTCGTAGTCAGGACTCTCGGCAAATACAAGAGTATCGACGATATTAAAAACGTCGTCATCAGCAATAAAAACGGCAGCATCGTGAAGGTAAGCGATGTAGCGGACGTTATCGACGACTGGGAGGAGGAAGTCTCCTACGCGCGGTCCAACAACGTGCCGAGCGTTATGGTTGCCGTGCAAAAGCAGTCGCGCACCAATACCGTAGAGGTAACCGACGGCGTCATGGAGGTAATGGAAAGGCTGCAGCGCAGCGACCTGCCCAACGACGTCAAGGTCGACGTTATCAGGGACCAGTCGAAGTATATAAGGGAGAACGTGGCGGACGTCTGGTCGGCGATTTTGTTCGGCGGCTTTCTCGCACTCCTGATTACCTATCTCTTTTTGCAGAATTTCCGCGCCACCATTATCGGCGGCCTTGCGATACCAACCTCGGTCATTGCGACCTTTGTCCTGATGCAGCAGATGAACTTTACGCTGAACAACATGTCGCTGATGGGCATCAGTCTGGCTGTCGGCATGCTGATAGACGACGCCATCGTACTGATCGAGAATATCTTCCGCCATATGGAAATGGGCAAGCCGCCCATGCAGGCGGCGCAGGAAGCGACGGAGGAGCTCGCGCTGGCGATTCTTGCGACCTCGCTTTCCCTGGTAGCGGTGTTCGTGCCGATTGGCAGCATGGGCGAGGTTGTCGGCCAGTTTTTTGCCCAGTTCGGCCTTACGGTTGCTTTCGCGGTAGCCTTTTCTACGATTTCGGCCTACTCGCTGACGCCGATGCTTTCAGCTTACTGGCTGAAGAAGCCGAAGGAAGCGACGAGCGGCAAAAACGCCCGCAACAAATACCTGCAAAAGGTACTGGACAAGTTCGAGGCAGGCTTCCAGAGCACCAGGAAGTTTTACAAGGAAGGAATGGACGCAGCGGTTCTGCACCCGAAAAAGGTGATTGCCGCCGCGGTCGTCAGTCTGCTTTTCAATTTCGCGCTGATGCCCTTTTTGGGCGTCGAGTTTCAACCGACCTATGATTCGGGGGAGTTCAGCCTCACCTACAAGGCGCCTGCGGGCACAAGCATAGATAAGATGAAGGAGCTTGTCAAACCCATAGAAGATGAAATAAGCGCCATCAAGGAAGTAAAAACCGTGGCCATGCGCATCGGCGGCACAAGGACGCCGGTCAGCCAGGGCAACCTCGACGTCAAGCTTGTTGACAGTTCGGAGCGTTCGCGCTCAATGACGGTTATCATGGACGAGCTCAGAATGAAGCTGCGCAACGTGCCCGACCTCAGTATTTCCGTTGTAACGGGGCAGGGCGGGGGCAGGGGCGACAGACGCCCAATCCAGGTCGGCCTCAGGGGTTCCGATATGGATATCCTGGAAGGCTACGCCCAAAGCCTTGCTGAATTGCTTCGGCAGCAGCCGGGCGCTACAGATATAGACATTTCCACGGCTGAAGCGGAACCTGAAGTAATCGTCAGGGTCGATTCGCTGCGTGCGAGCGCTCTCGGCCTTAACGCCTCAAGTGTCGGCGACGTTGTCAAGATGGCTTTCCAGGGACGCTCGACGGCCAACAGCTTCACGGTCGGCGACAACGATTACAATGTGCGCGTCAAGCTGAGGGACGTCAATCGCAGGAATATGGACGATGTCAAAAACCTTCTGGTGTCGACGCCGCAGGGCTCGTTTGTGCGTCTTGGCGACATCGCGGACGTCAGACTTGATTCGGGACCGACGCGTATGGACAGGGAGGACAGGCAGCGGCAGCTGGTTGTTTATGCGAACACCGTCGGCATTTCTTCCGGCGAGCTGATTCAAAAAATCGAACGGGATTTGATTCCGCAGCTTAATATGGAACTCGGTTATCGCCACAAGATGATTGGTCAGGCGGACATGATGAGCAAGAGTTTTGCCGAGATTGCCAAGGCGCTTCTGATTGCAGTTATTATGATTTATATGGTGCTTGCGGCGGAGTTCGAGAGCTTCGCCCAGCCGCTGATTATCATGGTTGCCCTGCCGTTTGCCATTATCGGCGCGATTGTCGGTCTTTTGATTTCGGGCCAGACCGTCAACATGATGTCGCTTATCGGCCTGACGATGCTGCTGGGCCTCGTTACCAAAACGTCGATTCTTCTTGTCGACTATGCCAACCAGGCAAGAGCGGCAGGGAAGAATGTGCGGGACGCCATTCTTGAGGCCTGTTCGCTCAGGCTGCGGCCGATTCTGATGACGTCGCTATCTACCGTGCTCGGCATGCTGCCGATTGCGCTCGGCATCGGCGCGGGCGCGGAACTGCGTCAGTCTATGGGCGTGGTGCTGGTCGGCGGACTGTTTACTTCGACAATTTTGACGCTTGTAGTCGTTCCTCTCGTTTACCTGTTGGTAGAGGAATGGAAGGAAAGACACAAGCCTGCGGAAGACTGAAATGCGGGGCATCCTCACAAGAGGGTGCCCTATTTTTTCAGGCAGGGAGGAGTCAACTGTGCTATACTAAAAATGTCTATATCTTTAGAAAAGGTGGAGCCTATGACTTACGAAGAAAGAATGAAGATGATTCTTGAAGCCTATAAAAACGGGGAAATTGACGCAGCAGCGGTTTTGGAAAAAATTCAAAACGCAGGCTGCGAAGATATGGGCTTTGCCAACATTGACCACGCACGGTCTTTCAGGCAAGGCTTTCCCGAAGTAGTATACTGCGAAGGAAAGACGCCGGAGCAAAACGCTGCCATCATGGCGAGCCTGGCACGAAACCACGACAACCTTCTTGGAACAAGGGCGGACATGCAAATATACCAGGCAGTCAAGGAACAGGTGCGGGACGCCGTCTACCACGAAATGGCAAGGCTGATAACCGTGGAGAGGAAACCGCTGCCAAAGGACGGCGCGAGAAAAATCGCGGTCATTACGGCAGGTACAAGCGATATGCCCGTCGCCGAGGAGGCCGCAATTACGGCCGAAGTCATGGGTAACAAGGTTGAACGCATCTACGATATCGGCGTCGCCGGCATCCATCGCTTGTTTGGACGCCTGGAAACCATCAGGGAGGCCAACGCGCTGATTGTGATTGCTGGAATGGAAGGGGCCCTGGCCAGCGTTGTCGGCGGTCTTGTGGCAAAACCCGTGATTGCGGTTCCGACCAGTGCCGGCTACGGTGCCAATTTCGAAGGCCTTTCGGCCCTCCTTGGCATGCTGAACAGCTGCGCGGCGGGTGTGGCGGTAGTAAACATCAACAACGGCTTCGGCGCGGGGCGCATGGCCAGCATAATCAATCATATGAGGTGACAGCATGAAGACAATTTACGTGGAAGCTTTCAGCGGAATCAGCGGCAACATGTTTTTGGGAGCCTTGCTCGGCCTGGGCGCACCGCTTGACAAGATAAAGGAAGAGCTGGCAAAGATGCAGCTCGGTTCTTACGAAATAATTCATGAATCGGTAAACAAGTGCGGCATTCAGGCGACGTATTTCAACGTCAGGCTGCCGCACGAGCACGGACACGAGCATGAACACGGACATACGCACGAACACCGCAATCTTGAGGACATTTTGCAGATAATCAATGCTTCGGGACTCAGCAGGGAAGTCAAAAGCAGCTGCGCCAAGGTTTTCGAGCTCTTGGCGCAGGCAGAGGCAAAGGTGCACGGCAAGCCACTTGCGGAGGTGCATTTCCATGAGGTCGGCGCAGTCGACACGATTATCGACATCGTCGGTTCGGTGCTTGCTTTGGAATATTTGGGCGTGAAGCGCGGCTATATCTCAAAAATGCAGACCGGAACGGGCTTTGTGAAGTGCGCTCACGGAATGATGCCGATTCCGGCTCCGGCAACGGCTGAATTGCTGAAGACCCTGACGTATTATCAGGGCGAGCTCAAAAAAGAGCTTGTAACGCCGACCGGCGCCGCCTTGATGGCAGCTCTCGCAGTTCCGTCGCCTGACGTGCCCGAAGGCTTTACCTGCAGCGCCATCGCCTACGGCGCCGGCACCTGGGATTTGCCGATACCGAACGCAGTCAGGGTGCAGCTTGGGGAAATAAACGGTAAACAGGCTGACGATGCGCTGTTGGTTCTGGAAACGAACATTGACGACATGTCGGGAGAGATTTACCCTTATGTCACGAAACTGCTTTTCGCGCAGGGAGCGCTGGACGTCTGGCTGACGCCCATCTTCATGAAAAAAGGCAGACCTGCATATAAGCTCTCCGCACTTGCAGACAGGGAACACCTGCAAGCCTTGTGCGGCTTAATCTTGAAGGAAACAACCTCGCTCGGCGTCAGATACGGCGAAGTCCGAAGAACCACGGCTGACAGGCACTTCGTCAGCGTCAGGCTGAGGGAGGAAGAGATTGCTGTCAAGACGGGTTCTTATCAAGGCAAGTTGACAACTTGCGCCGCGGAATACGAAGACTGCGTGAAGCTGGCGGAAAAAACCGGGAGGCCGCTCAAGGAAATTTTGGCCGCTGCCTGCCAAAAAACGGGGCATACCTGCGATGAATGAGTTTGAAAGCTGCCTTCAAAAAGTGCGCGTGGCGCTGCAAGGCCTTTCCGAAGCGAGTCTTGAGGAAAAGCCGCTGCCGTTCGGCAGGCAGTTCAAGCTCGCGCGTGGCAAGGACAAGGCGGCCCTTTCGGTCTACAGCGGCAAAAAGGGCATAAGCCTGGTGTGGGGCGGACAGGCCGGCGACTTGCTTGCCGAAGCGCAGCGAGCGGTCGGCGTGACCGGTGCCGTTTCTGTCAAAAAAAAGGGGGAGCAGCCGCTGCTTATGCCGACGCTGCTTGAAGACTGTGCAGGCTTCAAGGGTTTATGGGCAGGTTCGGACGAGTCGGGAAAGGGTGATTTCTTCGGACCGCTTGTCGTTGCCGCGGTTTTACTCGATCTTGACACAGCCAAAGCCCTGCAGGAAGAAGGCGTGCGTGACTGCAAGAGCCTGACGGACAAAGAAGTGAAGCGGCAGGCGCCTCTGATTAGGAAGCTTGCGCCTCTGCATGCGGTCCTTGCCTTGAAGCCGGAGTTTTACAATTTACGATACGGACAGTTGAAACAGAAAAATAAAAATCTTAACCATTTGCTTGCCAACGGACACGTCACTGCCTTAAGGGACGTGCTTCAAAAAAGGCCGGACTGCAATTATGCGCTGATAGACCGGTTTGCCGTGGCAAGCGGTATCAGGGAAGCGTTGGAAAAGGAATTTCCGAGTGTTATCGTTGTGGAGCAAAAGCAAGCCGAACGTGATACCGCAGTCGCGGCAGCTTCGGTGCTGGCACGGGCAAGATTTCTCGAGATCATGGAAGAACTTTCGGCTGCGGCAGGCTGCATTCTGCCCAAGGGCGGCGGCAGCGAGGCAACGGCCACGGCGCAAAGGATTCTCACGGAGCAGGGCGACGACGTGCTGAACAAGCTTGTGAAAAAGCATTTTGCCAATTATAAAAGACTAAAATAGCCACAAGCCCCGTCTTTTTGTGCTAAAATGACAAAGAAGAAGCTTTTGGGGGCTTTGTACGGAGTAAAGCATGAAACATTTGATAGTTAACGCTGATGATTTCGGCCTTGATACTGCGGTTAATGACGGAATTGTCAAAGGCTGGCAGGAAGGTTTCATTACAAGCGCCTCGCTGATGAGCACGGCGCCCGCATTTAATCATGCCGTGACGGCGGCAAAAGCAAACCCGGGACTCGGCATCGGCATCCATCTGACATTGGTGGGCTCCTTGCCGCCGCTGAGCCCGCCTGAAAACGTTCGGTCGCTTGTCGGCGCAGAGGGACTTTTTCTGCCTGATTACCCTGCCTTTGTGCGAAGATATGCGGGATGCGGCATTAAGATGGCGGAAGTAAGGGCGGAGCTTCGCGCGCAAATTGCAAAGGTACTGGCGGCGGGACTTGCGCCGACACATGTCGACAGCCACCAGCATCTGCATG
>JAAYIB010000025.1 GCA_012744295.1 Acholeplasmataceae bacterium | reverse complement strand
GTCTGCCCGCAGGGCATCCGCCTTGACCTTTTGAACAGGAAACTCATCAAGGATATCAACGAACTATACGGCGAGTACCGGGCGGGAGCGGATGCTGTGACAGCCTCACCGCTTCTGCATTTCGAAGTCAATGATGTCGAGCCCGGCAGCACGGCCAAGGGGAGTGAATAGCATGCTGAAAATCAACAGAGAGCGGTTTGAGGAGCTTTTCACCCTGCTTGACAAGCAAGGCCGCCTCTACCTGCCGGTGGCCAAGGACGGCAAGACCGATTATGCCGCCTGGTCCGCAGGCAGCGCTGTGGACCTTGCAGCGACGGTGACGGCAAAATCACCGAAAGGGCTCTTTTTCCCGCAAATTGAGAATTTAATGGAGTTCACGCGCACGGGCAACAAGCTTGCACTCGAGGCAAGGCCGTTGCCCGTTGAAAAGACAATCGCCTTCGGGGTGCGCGCCTGCGACCTTGCAAGCTTCAAGCTTTTGGACAAGGTTTTCCTCAAGGAGCCGGTCGACGAGTATTATGCGGCCCGCCGCGCGAACTGTACGCTGATAGGTCTTGCCTGCAGCGAGCCCGAGGAAACCTGCTTCTGCCATGCCTTCGGCATTGATCTCGCAGAAGGCGAGGCGGACGTGCGCACCTATCAGGTCGGCGACGAACTGTTCTGGGAGGCCGCGACGCCCAAGGGCGAAGAACTGACGGCGGCGGTTTCCGGACTGCTAACGGAGGAAGCGTCGGGCGCGGCAAAGGTTGCAAAAGCCAAAACGGCAGTTAGGGAAGTGTTCCAAAAAATGCCGCTCGCCGGACTGAAATTGTCGGCCGAAAAGTGCAAAGCGCCAAACGAAATATTTGCGGACAAAGCCTGGGAAGAACTCAGCAAGACCTGTATCGGCTGCGGAACCTGCACCTACGTCTGTCCGACCTGCCACTGCTACGACGTCCGGGACCATGACGGCGGAGAACGCGTGGAGCGCTACCGCTGCTGGGATTCCTGCCTGTTTTCCGATTTCACGAATATGTCCGGCGGCAACCCCAGGACGGGGCGACTCGAAAGATTCCGCCAGCGCTATATGCATAAGCTAATCTATTTTCCGGACAATAATGAAGGCGATTTCGCCTGCGTCGGCTGCGGGCGCTGCCTGCAAAAATGCCCCGTCAGCCTGAACATCGTAAAGGTCGCGAGAGCACTGGGGGTGACTGAGAATGTGTGACTGCCAAAGCAAAAGGGATGCCCTCGTGCCCCAAATCGCCGTAATTACGAAAATCAGGCAGGACACGGACGACGTCAGGACTTTCCGCGTCGAAAAGCCCACAGGCGGCAGATGCTTTGACTACCTGCCCGGACAGTGCGCGATTATCTCGGTACCGGGACTCGGCGAGGCCATCTTTTCGATCACCTCCTCGCCAACCAACAAAGAAGCATTGGAATTCAGCATCAAACGCTGCGGCCGGCTGACCGATTATCTGCACGGCGTCGAAGCCGGCCAGCAAATCGCGATCCGCGGTCCCTACGGCAATTCCTTCCCCGTCGAAGGAGAGCTGAAAAACAAGAACCTGCTCTTTATTGCTGGCGGCATCGGCCTCGCGCCGCTGCACTCCGTAATTAATTATGCGCTCGACAACAGGGACGGTTACGGCTCGCTCGACGTCGTTTACGGAGCGCGCAGTACGCAGGACTTCGTCAGTTACGAGGAGCTGTCCCAAATATGGCCCGACAAGCCTAACGTAAGGGTCCATCTGACGATTGACCGAGCCGAAGAAGGCTGGGAAGGACATGTCGGCTTCGTGCCGAAGTTCGTGCAGGACCTCGCTTTCAGCACCGACAAGACGGTCCTCGTCTGCGGCCCGCCCATCATGATCAAGCTGACGCTGGCGGCTCTCGCGGCAATGGGTTTTGGCAAAGAGCAGATTTACACAACGCTTGAAATGAAGATGAAATGCGGCATCGGCAAATGCGGACGCTGCAACATCGGCAGCAAGTACGTCTGCAAGGACGGGCCCGTTTTCCGCTGTGACGAGCTGGACGAATTGCCCGACGAGTATTGATACTGAAGGAGGATCGGAACATGCAAGAAGAAATGGTACAAGTCTATTTGCTGGGCAAACGATACACCGTGCCGTCGGAGCTGACCATCATGGACGCGATGGAATACGCCGGCTACAAGCTGGTGCGCGGCTGCGGCTGCCGCTCCGGGTTTTGCGGAGGGTGCGCCGTCGTGTACAGGTTTGAGGGCTCGAGCGAGCTGAAGGTCTGCCTGTCCTGCCAGACCAAGATCGAAGCCGGCATGTGCGTCGGCAAGCTTGAAGCCTATCCCGTCAACAAGAAGAATTTCGACATAGAGGAAATCAGGCCGACCGAGAATATTATGGGACAGCTTTACCCCGAAATTTACAGCTGCATCGGCTGCAACGCCTGCACCAAGGGCTGTCCGCAGGGGCTTGCCGTCATGCAGTACATCGCTTACGCGCAAAGGGGCGACTATGAAAAGTGCGCACACGCCTCGTTCGACTGCGTCAGCTGCAACATCTGCGCCTCGCGCTGCCCCGCCCAAATCACCCACTCCGCGGTAGGACTTCTGGCCAGGCGCCTGACCGGCAAATACCTCGCACCCGTCAGCGCCCACCTCGAGCAGCGTGTCGCCGAGATCGAAAAGGGCGAGCACGAAAGAATCCTGGAGCAACTGATGCAAAAGCCGCTTGAAGAAATCAAGGAGCTCTACAATAACCGCGAGATTGAGAAATAGGAGGGCAAGCGATGCTGACAGCAGATATGTTAAAATCCATGGCCAACGTGGAAAAGACCAGGAATGCCAGAATGAGCGCGACGCCCGCGCGGATGGGCGCCGAAGAGAAGGACAGGCTTTTGCGGGAATACCATCCGGATTACCGCGAGAGCGGCTTTACGGTTCTCTCAATCGGTCCGAACAAAGGCAGCAAGGTGCCGACGGAACTGGCTGAATTATTGCAGGCGAACAGCCGCATCAAGAGTACGGCAATCGACCTCGGGGTTGTCGACTACGACGTCGACGTATTGATTATCGGGGGCGGGGGCGCAGGTGCCTCGGCCGCCATCGAAGCGGACAGGGCCGGAGCGAAGGTGCTCGTCGTGACCAAGCTCAGAATCGGCGACGCCAACACCATGATGGCCGAAGGCGGCATCCAGGGCGCGGATAAGGAGAACGACTCCCCCGCGATCCATTATCTTGACGCCATAGGCGGCGGACACTACTCGAATATTCCCGTGCTTCTGGAGCGGCTTGTCAACGACGGCCCGCTCGCAATCAAGTGGCTGAACGACCTCGGCGTGATGTTCGACAAGGATGCCAACGGCGTGATGGTGACCACCCACGGCGGCGGTACCTCGCGTAAGCGCATGCACGCCGCGGCCGACTACACAGGCTCGGAGATAATGCGCGTCCTGCGTGACGAGGTAGTGAACCGGGGCATTACGACGATAGACTATGCTCCCGCCCTGGAGCTGATCCTGGACGAAGAGGGCAGGGCGGCAGGAGCCGTCCTGATGAATTATGATACCGGCGAATACCAGGTGGCGCGGGCCAAGACCGTGATTATCGCGACCGGCGGTGCCGGAAGGCTGCACTACCAGGGCTTCCCGACCTCGAACCACTACGGCGCGACGGCCGACGGCCTGGTCCTCGGCTACCGCGTCGGCGCGGAGCTCATCTATGCCGACGCCATCCAGTATCACCCGACCGGCGTTGCCTATCCCGCCCAGATTTTCGGCGCGCTCGTGACGGAGAAGGTGCGTTCGCTCGGCGCGATGCTCGTCAACTCCGAAGGAGAAGCCTTCATGCATCCCCTGGAAACGCGCGACGTATCCGCGGCGACAATTATCCGCGAGTGCACCACCAAGGGCAAGGGCGTGCCCGCTCTCGGCGGCAGCGCCGTCTGGCTCGATACCCCGATGATCGAGCTTATCCACAGCGAGGGCACGATTGAGAAGCGACTCCCAGGTATGCTCCGCATGTACGCCAAGTTCGGCATCGACCTGCGCAAGCAGCCGATTCTCGTCTATCCGACGCTGCACTACCAGAACGGCGGCATGCTGATCAATGAAGAGGCCGGCACGAAAATTGAGAACCTCTTTGTAGCAGGGGAAGCTGTCGGCGGCATCCACGGCAAGAACCGCCTGATGGGCAACTCTCTCTTAGACATCATCGTTTTCGGCAGGATTGCTGGCAAGAGCGCAGCGAAGAAGAGCAAAGAGAGCAAGCTCGGCAAGC
>JAAYIB010000024.1 GCA_012744295.1 Acholeplasmataceae bacterium | reverse complement strand
GTACCAGGCTGAGTGTTTCCCTGTTCAGTTCAGCTTTATCTTCGGGCAGCATGGTAATTGCCTGTTCCAAAATGTTTAAGGCCATTCTGGCGTCTCCGTTGGCAGAAGCCGCGATAATTTTCCTGACATCTTCGGATATGCTTATTTTCTTCATCCCGTAGCCGTTTTCCTCGTCAGCGAGGGCATTATCAATTATTTCCTGAATTTCGTGATGGGTTAACCTTTCCAGTCTGATTACCTTCATCCTTGACAGCAGAGGTGTGTTGATTTCAAAGAAAGGGTTCTCAGTTGTTGCCCCCAGTAGTGTAATTGTCCCATTCTCAACATAAGGCAGCAATACATCTTGCTGGGTTTTGTTAAAGCGATGGATTTCATCTATAAAGATTATGGTACGTTCCGTACCGATTCTTTGTCTTTCCCTCGCTTCGTTAATCAGCTTTCTAAGTTCCGGGATTCCTGAAGAAACAGCGTTGATTGCAACGAAAACACTGCCCGTTGTTTCGGCAATAAGCTTTGCAAGGGTAGTTTTGCCGCTGCCGGGCGGTCCGTAAAACACAATTGAAGGAATGGTGTCATTTTCGATCATCCTCCTTAAATAGCTATGCCTGCCAAGAATTTTTTCCTGACCGATAAACCCGGCAAGTTTTTTGGGCCGCATTTTTTCTGCCAGGGGTTTGGGTATGAAATTTGCGAATAAACTATCCATAATGCTCCTCCTGCCGTGTGGCTGTAGAAAAAGCGCCGGTCAAAGCGCCGGCGCCTGATAAGCTTCAATCATTATCAATAATCTCTCTTACTATCACGGAGCCCATCAATAAACCTGCCGAAGCCGGTACAAAGATCAGACTGCCGGGCACGTCTGACAATTGAGCCTTTTGCGGTTTTTCCAATGAGAATACAACTTTAACTCCACGCACCAGGCCTTTTTGCCGTAATTTTGACCTGACGGCTCTGGCCAGCGGGCAGGTATGTGTCGCGCTAATGTCGGCTACTCTTAATAAAGCGGGGTCAAGCTTATTGCCTGTGCCCATCGCGGATATTATGGGGATTTTATTATTAACTGCCTGAAAAATCAAATCTGCTTTGGCGTCAACAGCATCAATAGCGTCGACAATATATGAATATTGTTCCGTAAAAACCTTTTTGAAGTCTCCCGGATTGTAACGTGAGTTATATATTTCTATCCTGACATCTCGATTGATTTCCAAAAGTCGTTTTTTTAAAACTTCAGTTTTGCTTAAACCAATTGTGGAATCAAGAGCCGGAATTTGTCGATTGACATTGCTGGAGGCAATTGAATCGAAATCAACAAGCAAGAGCTTGCCAACCCCGCTTCGTGTCATAGCTTCTGCCACGTATGAACCGACTCCGCCCAAACCTACTACCGCAACGGACGCCGCTCTGAGTTTTTCCAACGAGTTCTTACCAATAACAATTTCTACACGGCTTAAATCCATTATATACCTCAAAAAAATGCCCCACAATGCCGTTTTACTCCAAGTTTTGAACCTGCATGTGCAGGTGGGTGCCCTCCCGGCCATTTCTGATTTCCACTCCAGGCGGCATATCATCACTGGCAGGCGCTCAAGGCTCCCAAGGTAAAGGTGTTGGCTCAAAACATGGATTTACAACGCGCACCGCAGGGAAATAATCTGTTCCTGATATTATCTTATCAGAAATCTCAATGTTTATCAAATAATCACTTGTCAATTATCTTTTCTAACAACTGCCGAACGTATGTGCAGTTCCTTCAGCTGCTTGTCTTCAACTTCGTTTGGAGCCTGTGACATCAGACAACTGGCACTTTGAGTTTTTGGAAAGGCAATTACATCGCGGATTGATGGTCGGTTTGCCATTATCATGATCAACCTGTCGAGGCCGAAAGCCAGACCGCCATGCGGAGGAGCGCCATACTCGAAGGCATCCATTAAAAAGCCGAACTTCTCCCTTGCCTGCTCGTCAGTCAGCCCAATTGCTGCAAAGACTTCCTTCTGAACTTCTCTTTTATGAATACGAATGCTTCCTCCGCCTATCTCTGTTCCGTTTAGCACCATGTCGTAAGCTTTGGCATAAACCTTTCCGGGTTCGGATGCAAGAAGCTTCATATCCTCTTCCCTTGGCGAGGTAAACGGGTGATGCATCGCAACATAACGTTTTTCTTCATCATCATATTCAAACATTGGGAAGTCGACAACCCAGGCAAAAGCCAGTTTTTCTTCGTCAATCAAGTTAAGCTTCCGGGCGAGATGCAAACGTAAAGCCCCAAGGGCTTGTGCCACAACAGGCTTTTTATCGGCCACAAACAAGAGGAGATCTCCAGGTTCGGCCTTACCAGCGGATTTAATTTGTTCAAGCTGCTCTTCCGTGAAGAATTTCGCTATCGGCGACTTGATGGAACCGTCTTCGTTTACAATGATCCAGGCTAAGCCCTTGGCACCATAAATGGCAACGAATTCTGCAAGGTTGTCTAATTCTCTGCGCGCAATACCGCTAAAACCTTTCGCATTCAGCGCCTTAACTTGTCCGCCGGTTTCCAAGGCCGTATTGAATACTTTAAATTCAGAACCTCTTACGGCTTCCGACATGTCAATAAGTTTCATGTCAAAGCGCAGGTCGGGCTTGTCAGAACCATAGTTTTCCATCGCTTCATCCCACGTCAGACGCGGAAAAGGCAAAGACAATTCGTTGCCAAGCGCTCCCTGAAAAATATAACCGATCAAGCCTTCCATCATTTCGAGAACGTCCTCGGTATCTACAAAAGACATCTCAATGTCGAGCTGAGTAAACTCGGGCTGCCGGTCGGCCCGCAGATCTTCATCACGGAAACAGCGTACGATTTGAAAATACCGCTCAAAGCCCGAAACCATAAGCAGCTGCTTAAAGATTTGCGGTGATTGGGGCAAGGCATAAAACTTGCCGGGGTTGACACGACTTGGAACCAAATAGTCACGGGCACCCTCCGGAGTGCTTTTGGTCAGCATGGGAGTTTCGATTTCCAGAAAATCCTTGTTATCCAGGTAGTCACGCATCAACTTGGTTACCTTGTGACGTAAAATAATGTTCTTCTGCATTTCGGGGCGACGTAAGTCCAGATATCGATAACGCAGGCGGACATTTTCATCAACGTCTACGCCATCCTGAATATAGAAAGGTGGTGTCTTGGAAGTATTTAGAACCGTCAAATCCGTTGCCAATACTTCGACGGCGCCGGTTGCAAGGTTCGGATTTACTGTTTCAGGAGTTCGCAGGCGAACTTTTCCCGTAACAGTCAGCACATATTCATTACGGACATCCTCTGCAACCTTAAATGCTTCCCCTGCAGTCTCTGAGTCGACAACTATCTGCACAATCCCCGAACGATCGCGCAGGTCAACAAATATCAACCCGCCATGGTCGCGCCTTTTGGCCACCCAACCACAAAGCATAACCTCTTTTCCACTTTCCATGGCTGTCAAAAGCCCGCAATGCTGATCACGTTTAAAAACTTTACTCATTTTCTCGCACCTCTGTTTTGCATAAAAGTTTGCTGATTCCGTCAATATTTACCTCGTTCTGCTCGCTTGTCCGCATGTCGCGCAAAACAACCTTTCCGCGTGCAACTTCCTCGTCTCCCAGGATAATTGCGTGACGCGCGTTAAGCCTATTGGCCTGTTTCATTTGTGCCTTCAAGCTTCTGCCTATGAAATCTATTTCGGTTTTTAAACCGAGGTTTCTAAATTGCTTCATCATGTTAAAGGCCAAGTCACGATGCTTTGCTTCCGTTGAAACAATAAAAACATCAACGAAATTGTGTGAGAAAGGAAGACTGCCCTGTTTTTCCAATGCCAGCAAAACGCGCTCGATACCCATGGCAAAACCAATTCCCGGAGTCGCCGGTCCGCCTATTTGCTCGACGAGTCCGTCATAGCGTCCCCCTCCGCACAAGGCGCTTTGTGCTCCAAGCGGCGTATACTGAATCTCAAATGCTGTTTTCGTATAGTAGTCAAGACCGCGGACCAGGTTGGCGTCCAGCTCAAATTTCAGTTTTGCCGCCATTAAGAGGCTTTGCAGTTCTGAGAAATGTATGCTGCATTCTTCACAAAGGCACGTGTCCAGTGTAGGAGCCGTAGCAGCAATCTGTTTACAGGCAGGCTGCTTGCAGTCCAAAATCCTTAAAGGATTACGGTCATATCTGGATCTGCAGTCTTCGCACAACTCTTCGAGATATGGATGAAAGTAATTACGTAGCTTTTGTCTGTGCTCCGGACGGCATTTGGGACAACCGACGGAGTTTATCAAAAGTTTTAAGTCTTTTAGTCCAAGTTTGTTTAGAATATCAGCTGCCAACACAATTACTTCGGCGTCAATTATTGCGGGAGCGGCTCCGATTGCCTCTACGCCAAATTGGTGAAACTGACGCATCCTTCCTGCTTGTGGCCTGTCATACCTGAACATTGGTCCGATGTAAAAAAGTTTTGTCGGCGTGCCTTCCGCATACAATTTATTTTCAACGTATGCCCTGACAACGGATGCCGTATTTTCGGGACGCAGCGTAATGCTTCTTTCACCACGATCCGTGAAGGTATACATTTCCTTTTCCACCACGTCGGTCGTGTCACCAATGCCTCGTAAAAATAATTCCGTATGTTCAAAAATCGGCGTGCGTATTTCGCCATAGCCGTATATGTCTGAAACGGTTCTCATCGTTTCTTCAACATAGCGCCAGGAGGCAACCGTTGCCGGCAGTATATCCTTTGTTCCCCGCGGTGCCGCTGTAAGCAATTTTTTTCCCTCCTATTCATATAAAAAAGCAAGAGCTTTTTGTCTTTTTACAAATAAACTGTTTGCCTTCTGCCGGTAATCAGCAAAATTACCCGGCATGTGAAATTTACACAAGCTGTGGCCGTCTCCCAACGGAACCTTGGTTGCTGATAAAGGGCCTATGCCTATTACCGTATGCCGTTCTTCCATCATTTGCATATTGTAAAGGCACTCATGTCCCGGTAACGAGTAGCCGATGTTTGCATGATTGCCAAGCATATAATGCTGTCTGTACAAGTAATAGGGGTTCATTCCGAGAGCTTCGGCAGCATCTTCCGCGTAACTTAACGCCGAGGCTGCATCCTTCGCGCTCAAAAAATCATAACTGTTGCTAATGTTGAACAACAAAGATTGCTTCTTTAAGCTTAACATGTGAACCGTCAGATTTTCAGGTGCGAAATCAAGAAGCTTTTCAAATGACTGTTTGATTGTTTGACTGTTTTCACCCGGCAACCCGATAATCATGTCCATGTTTACTGATTTGAAACCGGCTTTACGAATTAAGTTATACGCGTCATAAATCTGTTGAACCGTGTGTTTTCTGCCTGTAATACTTAGAGTTTTCTCACTAAAGGTCTGTGGATTCAAGGTTACGCGATTTACACCGAAAGCACTCATTGTCTGAAGTTTTTCCTGCGTTATGGTGTCAGGCCTTCCGGCTTCAACCGTAAATTCGATTCCAGCAGTCAGTTTCAAGCTTTCTGCAATTATTCCCAGCAATTTGTGAAAATACAGTGCGGACAGACTTGTGGGCGTGCCGCCGCCAACATAAACCGACCCTACTTTCAAATCGTAAATACTTAGTAATTGTACCACAGAGCGAATATCATCTTCAATGGCGGTGCAAAAGTTTTGCTGAAATTCCTGATTGTCCGGCATAATTCCGCTCGGAAAAGAACAATAAAGACAGCGCGACGGACAATATGGAACGCTGACGTACACAGCCACTTCCTTCTTGTCATTTCGCAGCAGCCTGTTTTGCAGATTTACAATGTTATTCAGTAGTAGCGCCTGTTTAGCTGCGACCAGATACTTTTCCACCAGCACCTGCTCAGAATTTCCGCCATTTTTAAAAATATTATATGCAAGCTTGCCCGGCCGAACGCCTGTGAGTATGCCCCAAGGCAGTTCAGGCAGCACGAATGCCTGCTGCAGAACTGAAAGTATGGTTATTTTCGCAGTTCTTGCCCATTCACCTCTCGGCGCGTCATGAACAATGTTAATTTCCCTTTGATATGATTCTCCCGTCGCTGTTACATACAGTCTGACGCAAAGTAAAAAAGCCCTACCCGCTGGACTTGCCGTCAGATAAAGCTCTCCTCCGGTACAACCATTAACGGAGTCAGTTCCGGGGACTGCCTCCATTTGGCATTGCAAAAGCAGATCAGTAAGGGTTTTGTTGATAGCTACGGGCAATTCGTCAGCAAATAAGGCTATCTTGAGTTTATCCATTAAAATCATCGGCAGTTTCCTCGCTGCGCTGATGCCAGAGGTGTTTATAAAACACTTTACAGACCGCCGCCATCGGAACCGCAAAAATCAGCCCTAATATCCCAAAAAGCTTAGCCCCCAGAAGCAGGCTTAAGATTAAAAGCACCGGATGTATTTTTATGGAGTTGCCCATTATCTTTGGCAGAAGGTAGTGGGCGTCAATTTGGTAAAAAATAAAATAAAACGTCATGATTTTAATTGCAGACACGGGTGAATCCGCATATGCGAGAAACGCTGCCGGAACCGATATCGCAATAGGACCGACAACAGGAATTACCTCGGCAAGCATTGCCATAAAGCCGAGTATTAGCGGGTATTCCATCCCAAGGAAGTAAACGCCTATTGTAATGCATAATCCGACAAGTAGACATAATTTAAACATTCCTTGCACGTAATCACTTAAAACACTGCCGAGTTCATCAAAAATATTTGCAGCTTTAGGTTGTGCCTCTATTGAAAAAATCCCGATAATCAGGGCGCGTAATTCTCGCCAGTCGCGCATAAAATAAAAGGCGAGAAAAGGAACAACAATTAACCCGACAACGATTGCCGCAAACTGGAAGGTCGACTTTACCACTGTTTGCAGCATTTCTAAAGCATAGCTGATTGACCACGTGACCATGCTGTCAATCAAAGTCAAAAGATTTGAAGGGATTTCCGATCTGCTCACATTGCCAAGGCCGATCAGGTCAAGGTTTGATGCGTCAAGCTTCTTCATAAACTCCGGCAGTGACTTGAGAAAATGATTGATTTCGCCCAAAAGAGGCAGAACAATCAGAACCACCATCAAATAAATAAAGAGGCCCATAACCACAAAGGACATCACTATACCCATATTACGGGACAACTTCATTCTCGCCGGTCCTATCCTTATGGCAAGAAAGAGGTCCGCTATAGGCTGCAAAACAAACGCCAAGGCAATCGCGAGCATAATCGGCAGCACGAAACCCGCTATATAATAAAAAATGATGAAAACAGCCAACGCGCAAACTATTTTGAAAGCCGTGCTGTTTTTGTAATCAGCCAACAAGTTATTCATCTCATTATTGCAGAAAAGGATTCCTGCGCCTTTCCCAACCAACGGTTGTCGCCGGTCCATGTCCCGGCAATAATTTCATATCGTCAGGCAACGTCAAAATCTTGGTCTTGATAGAATCTAAAAGTTGCGGATATGACCCTCCCGGCAGGTCTGTCCTTCCGATTGACTCTGAAAATATTGTGTCGCCGCAAAAAACGATGTCTTCACAGACCAGACAGACGCCGCCTCTCGTATGTCCCGGAGTCGCAAGCACCTTGAAACTCAGACCTGCGGCCTTCAATGTTTGACCGTCTCGATAAAATTCATCCGCGGGTTTGAACTGTCTTCCCGCTCCCATGTAACTTGAAAGATTGCTGTTTGCTTTCACAAGCATCTCCGCGTCATCCTCTGAAATATAGACCTTGGCTCCCGTGGCCTGCCTTATTTCATCAAGCGCCATGATATGGTCGCTATGACCGTGCGTCAAGAATATTGCTTCTATCTTAATTGAATGCTGCGTAACAATTTCCAGGATTTTATCCGCATCGCCGCCCGGGTCAATCAAGACGGCTGCTTTCTGTTCTTCATTTACCGCCAGGTAACAATTTGTTCCGATATAGCCCACTTCCAAAACTAAAACTTTCATCAGTACCTCCAAAATTTAAAATATTTTTCTGCTATCCAAAAGGATAGTGACCGGGCCTTCGTTTATAAGTCCCACTGACATGCTTGCCCGGAAACGTCCGTGCTGCGTTTTAATGGAGTCGTTCCTGGCAAGGTCAATAAACTGCCGGTAATAGGCTTTTGCGGTTTCAGGATCGGCCGCATTATCAAAAGATGGTCTTCTGCCCTTTCGGCAGTCGGCCAGGAGCGTGAACTGGGAAACAACCAGAATTTCTCCCTTGACATCTCGTAAAGAAAGATTCATTTTGCCATGACCGTCTTCAAAAATACGCAAATTAACAACTTTATCATAAAGTGCAAAAAGATCCTTTTCGGTATCATGCCTTTCAACACCCAAAAGCACCAGCAAGCCTTTTTCAATAGCGCCGACCTCGACTTCATCAACCTTTACCGATGCCTCTGACACTCTTTGGACAACAGCGCGCACTGTCTTACCCCCCCAATGAAGACGATATTATTCTGTCAACATTGTATATGCCCTTTATTGCTTTAAATTTAGCAATAATGTATTCCAACTGTTCGGCATTACGAATGTCTACGCCCATATTTATAAATGCGGTCTTGCGTTTGTCCACATGAACGTTTAAAGCGTTGATGTTGAGCTTTGCTTCTGATGCCACCATCATGATGTTAGCCAGAATTCCCGGTTGATCGACTGCAGTAATCTGGACCGACACCCTGTAGACCGAATCCGTGGCAATGTCCCACGCAACCTCAATCATGCGATTGGTTTCATCTGTATTTGTCAGCACATTCGGGCAGTCATCCCTGTGTACAGAGATTCCCCGGCCCCTTGTTATATAGCCAATAATTTGGTCTCCGGGAATAGGATTGCAGCACTTGGCGAGCTTCACCAGAATTCCGTCTTCACCCTTGACAAGAATGCCGTGGCTGTTTTGAGCCTTGGAGGTCCTTGGCTTCATGTTTGCCAAAAGCTGTGACAAGTCTCTTGTCGTTGTTAGCTTTTGTTCCTTTTTGTAAATCTCAACTAATCTGGCAATGACGGTGTTTAGCGCAACACCGCCGTAACCGATTGCAGCAAGCAGGTTATCGTCAATATCAATGTGAAGCTTTCCCGCAACCTCCTTGAGGTTCTCCGATTTTAGCAGCACTTTCGGGTCATAACCGAGCCGCTTGCATTCCTTTTCGAGCATTTCACGACCCTTGCTGATATTTTCTTCCCTGCGTTCCTTTTTAAACCACTGCTTAATCTTATTGCGGCTTTCTGATGAACCTACTATGTTAAGCCAGTCCCGGCTTGGACCATTTGCCTGTTTTGAAGTAATTACTTCTACTATGTCTCCATTGTTAAGCTTGTACTCCAACGGAACAATTCTGCCGTTGACTTTTGCCCCAACGCAGCGGTTGCCGACATCGGTGTGTATACGGTAGGCAAAGTCAATCGGCACTGAACCTACCGGTAGGTCAATGACGTCTCCTCGCGGTGTAAACACAAACACCTCGTCGGCAAAAACATCCATTTTGACAGTATTGACGAATTCATGGGGGTCTCTCATATCCTGATGCCACTCAAGCAATTGTCTCAGCCAGGAAAGCTTGGCATCATATGTTTTGTCACCGGTTTTTTGCGACCCTCCGGCTTCCTTATAGCGCCAATGGGCGGCAATACCAAATTCCGATATGCGGTGCATTTCAAAGGTCCGTATTTGGATTTCAAGAGGCTGTCCGTTCTTGGAAAGAACGGTCGTGTGCAAAGACTGGTACATGTTGGATTTGGGAACAGCCACATAGTCCTTGAAACGACCCGGTATCGGGCGCCACAGACTATGCACAACACCCAGTGCTCCGTAACAATCCTTTACCGTGTCGACTAAGACACGCACCGCCAGAAGGTCATAGATTTCACTGATATCTTTGTGGTCACGCAACATTTTTTTGTGAATGCTGTAAAAATTCTTAGGTCTGCCCTGAATCTCGCAATGTATGTTCACAGAGTCGAGATGCTCTTTGATCTCGGCTATCGCTTCTTCAATCATTTGTTCGCGTTCCTGGCGTTTTGCCTGTACCTGCTCCACCAGGTCATAATATCGATCCGGCTCCATGTAGCGGAAGGATAAATCTTCCAATTCCCATTTTATCGCATAAATTCCAAGTCTGTGAGCCAAAGGGGCATAGATCTCCAGGGTTTCGCGAGAGATCGACTGTTGTTTATGCGGCGGCATAAATTTCATAGTCCTCATGTTATGCAGACGGTCGGCCAGTTTGATCAGCACCACGCGTATATCCTTCGCCATAGCCAAAAACATCTTACGATAATTTTCAACCTGCTGCTCCTCTTTTGATATGTACTCGATCTTGCTCAACTTGGTAACACCGTCAACAAGATCGGCAACCTTCTGTCCAAAGACTTCTTTCAGTTCATCAAGTTTAATTTCAGTGTCTTCAATAACGTCATGCAAAAAGGCCGCAGCTAACGTAAATTCGTCAAGCTGTAGCTTTGCCAGAATCATTGCAACACCAAGCGGGTGTATGATATACGGTTCCCCGGAAACTCTTCGCTGTTTGATGTGCGCCTCCGAGGCAAGGTCATAGGCCTTGCGCACAAAAGACACTTGTTCCGGTGACAAATATTTTTCTATGCTGTCAAAAAAATCTTCGACACTGTATACAGGGTCAGCTTCTGGCATCATAAACCTCCGATTAAGCGTTTGATTCCCAGACTTCAGCAATCTGCGCCGCTGTAATGCGCATGTTATGCTGTAACACGTTAAGCTTTTGCCGATATTCCTCTTGCAATTCACAAAAAGCAGGAGAGTTTCTTAAATCATTCTTTCTCTTGGATTTCAGTGTCACCTGCCCGTTTTCAGCTGCAATAAACCCGAGTTCCTCAAAAATTCGCAGACAATTAACGGTCAGCACTTCTTCCGTTCCAAACTTCTTGTTGATGACTTCGTCAAGCTTTGCAACGCCCTGCATTCTTAAAAGCTCCATCAAGTATTTGTAACTGGAAACAAGCAGCTTCCTGTCAGGATATTTTTGTAAAGAACTTCTTTGCCACCCCTCGAAATCCTTTTGATTGTACAACAAAACAATTTCACCGGAAAATTCTCTCGTCAAAGGAAAACTCCCCTTTTGAAAAAGTGTGATTTCAGGAAGATCAAAAAACACAACCCTTTCTGCGTCACTGGCCTGCAGTTTCTCATCATATGTCATGACCGTGCAGGCTGCCTCCGAACTATGTAATTCGTTTAACATTGCTTTATTTACATATACTACTGTTTTTTGAGATGTTTGTAAAATGTTTTTTAGCAGCAGCATTTTGGATTCATAATAATATCTGTAATCCAGTATGTTTCTTCCGATTTCTATCGCAAACAAGTGCAGGTCAATACTGGTAAAGCCGTTCCAGCGGTTAGTCTTTGGATAAAAGGCGAGATTTGCATTGCAATTGTTATAAATACCGTTCATTATATGTGAGTGGTTCCACATAATTCCTTTATATGTTTCAGTGCCGTGGTCCACCAGCAGCCTTAGATGATTTTTTTCTGCTCCCATTGCCGAGGCATTTCTTAAGATAGCCTGCTTAAAAGCGAAAATCGGCATAGAATTGCCTGCACCGTACGGTTCCAATAGTTCCAGTTCTGATAAAACTTTCGTCGTCAGTTGGATTTCAGCCGGTACAATGACATCGGCCTCTATTCTTGGAACATAATCTTCCGCTGTCAAGCGTTTTTCGACTTCCTTAAGAAACTTTTGACGAAAAGCGGCAATCTCATCGGCAGCGATTGTCAGGCCGGCCGCTTGCCTATGTCCGCCGAACTGGATAAGCAAATCGGAACATTCTGAGAGGGCTTCATAAAGATTCAGGGCCGGTATGCCTCGACATGAACCCTTGCCAATATCACCATCTATGCTGATAAGAATTGACGGAAGTCCATACTTGTCAACAAGCCGGGAAGCAACTATGCCAATGACTCCCGCATGCCAGCCATCCTTGGCAAGAATAATGGCTGTCTGGCGTTTATCCTGTTCCTCTAACATTTCTTCAGCTTCCTTGAAAATTTGTGCGCTGATTTCCTGTCGCTCAAAGTTTTCATTGTTAAGTTTAAGGGCAAGAGCTGCCGCTTCGTTTTTATCCGAGGTGGTCAGCAACTCGACCGCAGACATGGCATGTTCAAGACGGCCGGCAGCGTTAAGTCTTGGAGCGATCGCAAAACCGATTGTTTCTGATGTGATCGGTTTATCAATACAGCCGCATATTTTCATTAACTCTCGCAGCCCGATGATCTCTGTCTCCTGAATCTTTCCAAGTCCTCTTTTGACAATTTCGCGATTTTCGCCCAATAGTGGAACTATGTCAGCTACAGTTCCCATGGCAACAAGTTCCAGCATATCATCCCAATAGTCTGTTGACTGGTTTTGAAAACAATGCAATGCCTGGCATAATTTAAAAGCGACGCCTACACCTGCCAAATCCTTAAATGGATACCGACACAAACCCTGATGGGGATTAATAACCGCATACGCCGCCGGCAAAACATCCGGCGGCGTATGATGGTCAGTAATAATGATATCCATATCCTGTGGCATTGCTGCAACTTCCTCATAACTGCTGATACCACAGTCCACACTGATCAGAAGTCTTGTGCCTGAAGCATATATACACCCGATTGCCTCAGTGTTAAGCCCATAGCCTTCGTTTTTTCGCACGGGAATGTAAACTGAAACAGCCGTTCCCAGCCTCTTTAAATACAAATACAAAAGCGAACTGGCGGTGATGCCGTCTACATCATAGTCACCATAAATCGTGATTTTTTCGCCGCTCGCAACTGCATCGCAAACTCTTCTGACAGCCTTCTCCATATCCTTCAGCAAAAAAGGGTCGTGATAAGGAGCCGTGTTTCCATAAAGGAAACTGGCTGCCTCTTGTTGATCAGAGATGCCTCGCCGCAAAAGAATAGACGCCAGAAGTTCGGATATACCGACTTGTTTGGCCATAGCTGCAATCTTATCCGATTTGTTTTCAGTTTTAATCAATATTTTCTTTTGTCGCATATCAACTCCGCAAATAGCCTACTATACCTTTGTTTCTTTTTGCTGCAGCGGCAATGCCTGTTTATCTATTGCTTCCGTTCTGATTTTCTGGCTATGCTTTAGCATCCGGTTCTCTTCAGTTAACTTCTCTGCATCCTTCTGCAGCGCTGCAATTTGTTCGTTCAGTTTTTTAATGTTGAGATAGTTTTGTGTCTTCATTTTAAGCATCCAGAACAAGGCTATGATAATTCCGGCAAGTACTGATAAGAGTATCACCATTACGAGACTGGTTGAAAACTTCCAGGCTATAAAGCTCACATCTACCGTTACGGCGTTCTGAACTGCGAATAAAGCCACGGTCAAGCTAACAACAAGCATTAAGACCAAGTAAGCCATATCTACGCCTCCTTCATAAAGTATAAACATATTATTCTCTTTTTACCGGAAAAACCCTTTATTAAATAAAACAGACCCGGCAGCAAAACTGTCTTAGTTCATAGCAACTCAACAATAAATGAAAATAAGAAAGCCTATGCGCGGGTCTTTTAATTTATTCAGGCTGTTTTGAAGCGTTCCTTAAAGAACTGCCAGATTGGCGCTGCTAAAAGCACCGAGGTATAAATGCCGCTTGAAAAGCCGACGAACATCGCTAAAGCAAAATTCTTTATCGTAGGCCCGCCGTAAACAAGAATTGCCACAATTGAAAAAAGTGTCGTAAGGCTTGTATAAAGTGACCTTGTCATACATTGCCAGACGCTGTTGTCAACCAACTCCGTCATACTTTCGTTCCTACGATGAGTTTTCAGATTTTCGCGAATTCTGTCAAAAATTACGATCGTGCTGTTAACCGAAAAACCGACTATTGTAAGTAAAGCTGCTACGAACGACGAATCAAGCTCAAGCTGCAGGAAGGAAAAATAGGATAAAGTGACACAAACGTCAATGACCAACGCTAACACGGCGGCTACCGCGAATCGGATTTCAAACCGGAAGCTGACATAAATAATCATCATTACCCACGACAAAAGAATCGCCAGAAGCGCCTGCTTAACCAACTCTCCTCCAATGGTTGCTCCAACCTTCTCAATTCTTTTTATTTCATAGCTTCCAAGGTCATTTTCGAGACCGCCAAGCAAAGAAGCTCTTTTAACATCGTCGATAATCCCCGTTCGTATCAGAACGCTGTTTGATGCAGCGGCGCCTTCTGATGTTTCCAGCTGGATAATACTGTTTCCAAGGTCATACTTGTCCATGACGTCACGGACAGAGGAAACCGAGACTGCTTTTGAAAATTTCAAGTCGATTAATGTGCCGCCTGTAAAGTCAACACCCAAATTAAAACCGCGCGTTACTACAGAAACAAGACCGCACAGCAGAAATATCATGGTAATGGACATAAATATCTTGAAACGCCTGGCTATAGAAAATCTCATTTCACATCCTCCTTCTTATTAGAAATTAAACCATAAAAAGAAGGATGTTTTGCTAAGTTGCTTGCTATCAGGAATCTAAGCAGATATCTTGTAATCGTAATTGCCGATAACATACTGAGAGCAACACCGAGTGCGAGAGTTACGGCGAAACCTCTGATAGGACCGGTTCCTAAATAAAAAAGCACTACGGCTGCCATAACCGTCGTCAGGTTGGAATCGAATATCGTGAGAAAAGCCTTATCAAAACCCGCCTCCATTGCTGAACGCAATGTTTTTCCTTTTTGAATCTCTTCCTTAAAGCGTTCGAAGATAAGTACGTTAGCGTCAACGGCCATGCCTATTGATAAAATAATGCCCGCAATGCCGGGTAAAGTCAGCGTAGCATTCAGGTACTTCATGGCAAGCAAAAGCATCATAATATAAAGCAATAAAGCTATATCGGCAACTAATCCCGAAAGTCTGTAAAATAAAAGCATGAAGATAAAAACACTTATTGTTCCAATGGCGAAAGCCTTAATGCTCATTTCCTTCGAATCCTGTCCCAATGTCGGACCAACGGTACGAATCTCCATTACATCAACCTTAACCGGCAGCGAACCGCTTCGAAGCAAAATTGCAAGATGCTCAGCCTCCTCCATTGTACGCGAACCGGAAATCTGAGCATTGCCGCCCGTAATGACTTCCTGTACGACCGGACTTGTTAGAACGTCTCCGTCCAAAAGAATCGAAATGGGTTTGCCAATATTTTGTGCCGTCAACGCCGCAAACTTTCTCGCGCCGTCATCGTTGAATTCCAAACCTACAACAGGCTGGTTGTTTTGCGCAACGTGTGCCTTGGAATTTTTAAGGTCTTTTCCGGTTAAGACCGTCATGCCGCTGATGTCTTTGAACTCCAGAAGAGCCGTTCTGCCAAGCATGTCGATTGCCTTATCCGGATCTTTGACGCCCGGCAATTCAACTATGATACGGTCTTTGCCCTGACGCTGAATTGTTGGTTCCGTAAGACCTAAGGAGTTGATGCGGTTTTCTATAATTTTTACCACACGGTTTACGGCATCGTCGTCAACCTTGGCATCCGGTGTGTCCACCGCCTGTAAAACAACATGCGTTCCGCCCTGCAAATCAAGCCCCTGGCGTATCGAAAATGCTATTGGTTTTGCATAAAGCAAAAATGCAATAACAATAGCAAAAGTCATAACCAAAAACTTGGCCATACTATTCCATCTCAAAGTTGACTCCCCCAATCACTTGTAAACGAGACACCTAAAGGTAAAAATACAAAAAAGCTGAAAAAATAAAGTCCTCACTTTGATGCCGCAGCTGAAAGGTGCGTGCTAAAATTTACTCCCTGTTATTCCTTGGCAGCGGCATCCTGCTTGGTCTGATCCAGGAAGCGGCTGATTGCCGCGACTTCAAAATCCATCTTGACATTTTCCGCGACAGTCAGCGTGACTTTTGACTTGCCGACTGAGGCAATAACGCCGTGGATTCCACCGATAGTAACTACCTTATCGCCTTTTTTAATAGATCCCAGCAATTGTTCTCTCTTTTTTTGCTCTTTTTTTTGCGGACGATAGATCATAAAGTAAAATATCAACGCCATACCAAGAATCGGCCAATAAGCAAGAGTCAAAGCCGTAAAATCGTTTGCCGCGCCACCCATGTAAATACACCTCCGATTAAAATATAAACATATACTTATTCGTTGCCAACTGGAAAACTCCTGCCGTTATTGGTGTTAAATGCGATAATTTAACATAAAATCATTTTTAAATGCGGGGAATCTGTCCGACGCAATGGACAACCTCATTTGCTTGGCGAAATCAAGCAGGAAGTGCAAATTGTGAATGCTAAGCAGTCTGAGAGCAAAAGTCTCCTTGCAATGAAACAAATGACGGATATAAGCGCGTGAATAGTTGCGGCATGTATAGCAGGTGCATGACTCGTCAATCGGTCTGAAGTCTTCGGTATAAACGGCATTTCTGACAACCAGTCTGCCCGTTGGTACCATGGCGGTACCGTTACGTGCCACCCGAGTGGGGAAAACACAGTCAAACATGTCCACGCCCAACGCAACGGCTTCAGCCATGCAGTCAGGAGTTCCTACTCCCATCAAGTACCTTGCCTTCGAAGCAGGCAAATGCTGCGTCGTTTCGGCCAAAACTTCGTACATCAAAGGCTTCGGCTCTCCTACGCTCAGCCCGCCTATGCCATAGCCGGCAAAATCCATTTGTGACAGCTTTTCGGCGCTTAGACGGCGTAAATCAGGATACATGCCTCCTTGAACAATTCCAAACAAGGATTGGTTATTGCCTGTATGCACCTCCAAGCATCTCCTGGCCCACCTTGATGTTCTTTCCGTGGAGGTTTTTGCATATTCATAGTCAGCAGGATACGGAATGCATTCATCGAAGGCCATGGCTATATCTGCGCCAAGCGCTTCCTGCACCTCGGTAGCGATTTCAGGAGAAAGAAACCTTTTCGAGCCATCAATATGCGACCTGAAGGTCACACCCGCTTCTTCAATTTTGCGCATAGCGGACAGGCTGAAAACCTGAAATCCACCTGAATCCGTGAGCATTCCCCGCTTATAATTCATGAACTTGTGGAGGCCGCCAGCCGTTCGAACCAATTCATGCCCCGGACGCAAAAAAAGATGATAAGTATTGGCCAGTATTATCTGAGATTCCATATCATACAATTCTTCAGGTGATATTGTTTTAACTGTTGCCTGCGTACCTACCGGCATGAACATCGGCGTTTCAAAAACACCGTGCGGCGTATGCAGACGTCCCAACCTCGCGCCGGTCGTTGGACAAACTTTTATTAACTCGTAATGTACTGAATGCATTTAACCCATCCTTATCTGATAAACATCGCGTCCCCAAAACTAAAGAATCTGTATTTTTCTTGCACAGCCGTTCCATATGCCTGCAAAATAGCCTCTCTGCTGGAAAGTGCTGAAACAAGCATAAGCAAAGTGCTTTGCGGCAGATGAAAATTCGTTATCAAGGCATCTGCTATACGGAACTCATATCCGGGATAGATAAAAATTTCAGTCCAGTTGCTGCCAGCCTTAACCAATCCATCCTTTCCTGAAGCTTCAAGGGTCCTGACTGCTGTCGTTCCCACGGCAACGATTCTTCTCCCGGCTTTTTTTGCCTCATTAATTTTGTCTGCTGCCTGGGGCGTGACCGAGTAAAATTCCTTGTGCATCACGTGGTTTTCAACATTCGCAACACTGACAGGCCTAAAGGTTCCAAGCCCGACGTGCAGCGTCACAAAAACCATCTCAGCTCCTGTTCTTTTAATCTTTTCCAAAAGCTCTTTTGTAAAATGAAGCCCTGCGGTTGGCGCCGCGGCCGAACCTCTTTCTCTTGCGTACACCGTCTGATATCTTTCGCTGTCTTTGAGAGGCTCGTTGATATATGGAGGCAATGGTGTCTCGCCGAGACGGTCCAAAATTTCCTCGAAGACACCTTTATAGCTAAAGCGAATTGTTCTTCCGCCAAAATCAGTATTAGAGATAACATTACAGGTTAAATCTTCACTGAAAATTATTGTTGTACCAACTTGCAATTTTTTACCCGGACGCACAAGCACTTCCCAATCTGTAGTGTTTATTCTGGTCAAGAGAAGGACTTCGGCTTTCGCGCCGCTCTCCTTTACTCCGTGCAGACGTGCAGGTATCACCCTGGTATCATTAAAAATCAGAAGGTCGTCTTTTTGCAGATATTCGCAAAGGTTAGAAAAAATATCATGCTGCAACCTTCCGGAAGTTTTATCCAAAAGCATTAGCCGTGAATGATCTCGCGGCTCCATTGGGTGCTGCGCAATCAAATCCTGCGGCAGAAAGTAATCAAAATCCTTTGCTCGCATATTAAACCACCTTAATAGAATTTTTCAATATTAACATCTGTATAATAGTGACGCAGTATCTCCTTAAAATAATTACTGCTGCCTTTAGGTGCTTTAAGCGCCATTCCGCGAGCGCCCCATTGGCTCAAACCAAGACCATGGCCCCAGCCGCGGCCGTTTATCACAAATTTTTCAGAATTGCTGCCGGTTATAAGCCGCAAGTTTTCTAAACCTTTAATATGGACGGAATCCTGGTCTCCGGGGAGATTAATGGGTATCTCCTTGCTGCCCTTTTCATTGCCGTAAGGATCCAAAAGCGTTACTTCTATAGATTTGGGCGGTTGTGATCCTACGAAAATATCAAATAATGTGCTGTTTAATTGGAAAATTCTTCTCATTTCATTTCCGGTCAATGACACTTCACCGTCATGCCCTATGAATGAAAGCTTTATAACCCTTCCTGAAATTCCTCTGTCTGTGTTTTTAACCGGCGGAAGACTCAGGGGCGAAAGTCTGACAGCTTTTAACTTTCCAATCATGTATCCGGCATTGCTTAAAGAAGTTTCAACTTCAACAATGCTGTAGATTTTTTGCCAGTTATACTTTGGTGAGTCCTGGTCAAAATCAACAACTCCTTTTAAATATGGCATTACAGTTCCCCAAACATTCTCGCTGTTTTCCGTGAACCCGCCGCCCGCGCTGTGAAAATAAGCTTCTATCGGTTTCCCGTTATGAGTTATGACAATGCCCCTTGTTGCGTCCACCTGTTTTGTTGTCAAGGGATTCTCGGCTTCAATTCCTCCGTAGACCTGTCCAAGTTCGTTGGCGCGGATGTCAAAAAGACCCGAACTGTTTTTTAAAATTGCCGACAAAGCAAATGATCGTGCAGCTACCGCTTGTGCCTTTATGGCCTCTTCCGGCCATAAAGGAATGACTTCCTTGGCTACAACCT